>QHOF01000511.1 GCA_003219335.1 Verrucomicrobiota bacterium
GTTCGCTACGAATGTTCTGCCGATCCGATTTTTATGGGCAATTGCCACTGCCGCGATTGCCAAAAGTCAAGCGGTGGTGCGTATGAACCTGATATCGGACTTCCGGCGGCAGCGCTAAAGATCACGGGTGCGGTTAAGTATTACGACACTAAAGCAGACAGTGGTAATATACTGAGCCGAGGTTTTTGCCCGGAGTGCGGTGCTAGTTTGTTCGGAAAGACCAGTGCGGTGCCGGACCTCGCGATGATCACGGCCGGGAGCCTCGATGACCCAAGTCTGTATAAGCCGACCTTGGACATCTTCACAGCTAGCGCCCAGCCTTGGGATCATATGAATCCGGCGCTGGCCAAATTTCCAAAAATGCCGCCGATGGGCGGATAGGCCGAGCGATGGCGCGACGGTGATTTTGTGTTCTAGGGACGCAGTGCGCTCGGGGTCAGAGTTTTACTCACGACTTTCTGGCCTCACCGCGCTTGCCGCAAGATTTTTCCGCCACTCGGCCTGCTGGTGCACCGTCGTTTTAATCCCAAACTTGCTGTCGAAATAGTGCTTGGTCGGGTCGATGGGGACGCGCCACGAAGCCGGCGTTAGGGTCAAGCCTTGTCAGACTGTTGAAAAAGTCATTCACATGCTTCGACATGCTCAGCATGAACGGAAAAACTCCAACATTTCCAAGCACTCCTTCGTTCGCCTTGAGCTTGTCGAAAGGTGAACGGAGAGTTTTTCAACGGTCTGTTGTATTTTGACATTTCGGATTTTCGTCGGTCTCACCACGTGATCAACGTGAGAGCGTGGTTTGGACGAATTATTCGTATTTACCCGCCGAGCGCCGCAGGCCTGACGAGTAACGAGAGAACGGTCGCGTTAACTCTATTTAAAAGGCTAGCCCCTAGCCCGTACCGCCATCCAGCCGGCGAGCAGTGCTGCGGTCATTGCGGCAAAGTGCACCGTCGCCATCGGCACCCAGGTACCGTCTGCGAGCAGCCTGGTGAGCTGCTGCAGCGCGGCCGGCCAGAGGAACTGCGAGAACACCGCCGCGCATCTGATCCTGTTATCGTCCCGAGGTGAAGAGTGCAACTGTGCGGCGCGATCAGCGAAATCCGCGTTTTCCTCTTTTCTTCCGGTTTGAAAGATGAAATAAGAAAACTTTCTGTTTCAATCCAAATCAAACCGAGGTTCTTAATGGCGGTCTATTCCGGCGAGCTGGGTTTACAGTTCACAACGCATATCGCTAACCATTATACCGTACCCCAGTGGATCGAACTCGCAGAGCTGGCGCACAAAAATAACTTTGATCAGGTGTGGGTCAACGACAATTTGGGCTACAGGAACGTCTTCGTCATCTTAACTGCCATAGCGTCGCGAGTGCCGATCAAGCTCGGAACAGCGATCCTCGTCCCCTACTTCAGGAACCCGGTCGATACAGCGGATGCGTTCGCGGCGCTCTCGGAGCTCGTCGATGGTCGGGAGATCAGCGTGGGAATAGCACGCGGAGATTACGCTCAGGCGGGCAACCAAATCAATCTTGTCAAACCGATCAGCATCGTGAAAGAAACCGTCCACTGCATGAAGCGCTTATTCGAAGGAAAAACGGTTTGCTACCGGGATTACCCGGTTCTTTCGTCCTTTTACCAGCTCAAAAGAGACTCGAGCATCCACCTTCGCTTCTCACCAAAAGCGCCCATTCGCTTTTATAGCGGCGGGAACGGTCCGAAGATCATGAGAATCGCGGGGCAGCTAATGGATGGAGTTTTGATCGGCGGATTCTTTATACCGCTTGTGAGGAGTGGGAAGCTGCGGCAACTACTTGAAGCAGCGGAACTTGGCAGGACTGAATCCAATCGGCAAACGAGTCCAAGAAAAGTCTGCGAGATCAATATCTCAGTTTCCAACGATTACGAACGAGCAAGAATTTTTCCCAAGCGCTACATCGCCCACATGCTTCTCGTTCTCGACGCGTTGGGTTTTTCGGACGCCGAGTTTCGCGCGCTCAACATTGAGCCTGAAGCCGTAAAGAACATCAAAGCAGCGTTCACGGCGGGCGGTACCATCGAGGATGTTGCGCCAATCATCACGGATGCAATGGTGGATGCTGGTTTCATCGCCGGCAGACCCCGCGATTGCATCGAAAAGCTCGAAGAGATGTGTTTGTATGCGCAGGACTACGGCTTTGATCAAATATGCCTCGCAAAGCTTGGGCCGGATTACAGACAGGCGATCACCATACTGGCAGAGGAGATCCTGCCGTCGATTGTTCAGCGGAGAGACGTTCGTTAGAGGGATGCTATGGCGAGAATGAATGCGCGAATGATGCGCGGCAAGATGGCGCTCGAGGTCGCTGCAGAGATCTATAGCAGGCACATGTTTTCTTTAGGGAACGTCGTTACGGTTTCCATCAAGCCGAGCTCAAAGGAAGAGCAATTTCCCCCGATCACCCTGGGGATCAACGGCGATGTCATGGGAGGTATGCAAGCCCCCGTCGAAGTCGCGAAGCAACACGTGGACGTCGGTTTTGTAAACCCATCCGCCATCGTCACCATGGCGTACCGCGGCAAGGGATTCTACAAGCAAAAATTGCCGTTGCGAGCTTTGGCATCATTTCCTTCGTGGGACAGGATTGCTTTCGCCGTTTCCAAGGAGTTCAAGCTAAAGTCGCTGTTCGAAATAGGCAAAATAAAACTTCCTCTCAACATTTCTACGAGATCATCCGGAATCGGCAACACGACTCGTTATACGATCGACAAAATCTTTTCGTTATACGGCCTCTCGTTCGCAAGCATCAGGCGCTGGGGAGGTAAAATCGAAGAGTGCCCTCGACCAACATCCGACCAGCGGATCGAGAGCATCAAAACGGGAAAGGTCAATGCTGTTGTCGACGAAGGTCTACACGGCTGGCTTCCAGTCGCCCTTGATCACGGGTTCGAGGTGCTCTCTCTAGAACCAAAGATTTTACGGCAGCTCGAGCGATTGGGCTTCCAAAGAGCCGTGCTCCCACAAGAAAAATACCCGAAGTTGGGCGGAGATATTCAGACCATCGATTTTAGCGGCTGGCCATTGATTACGCATCGTTGGCTGCCGAATGAGCTGGCCTATGCTATCTGCGAAGCCATCGATGCCAGACAAGACGTCCTTCCCGTAGACGATGACCATCCCCTGGATATGAGAAAGCTCTGCCGCTCATTGGATGCTTCTCCTTTGGGGATTCCGCTCCATCCTGGAGCGAAACAGTATTACGAAGAGAAAGGCTACCTCTAACTGACCCATAGGTGACACGACCAGCTGGCCAGTAAAGGACAAAAACTATGTTGGAGCTTTATCACAATGACATGTCGACATGTGCCCAAAAAGTCCGCCTTACGCTCGCGGAAAAAGGGCTTACGTGGGAGAGTCGCCACCTCGATCTCAGGGCAGGTGATCAGCAGAAACCCGAGTATTTAAAGCTCAATCCCAGAGGTGTCGTGCCCACCATCGTCGACAAGGGGAAAGTCGTGCGGGAATCTACGGTGATTATGGAATACCTGGATGACGAGTACCCGAACCCGTCTCTCCGTCCATTGAATTCACATGCACGAGCACAGATGCGTTTATGGACCAAACGGCTCGACGAGGGTCATCATGATATCGCAACTGCCACCCTCAGCATGGGGATCGCCTTTCGTTTCCAGTATCTCGAGAAGGGACAGGAGGCGTGCGACGCTCTGATAAACAGAATACCAGATCCGATAAGACGCGAGCGGCGACGCGACGTCATTTATAACGGCGTAGAGGCGCGAGAATTCAAAACCGCCGTACGCATGTGGGAAGCGCTGCTTACCGATATGGAAAAAATACTCGGCGGCAGCCGTTGGCTAGCGGATAACAACTATTCACTCGCGGACGCGGCTTATACACCGTACCTCACTCGACTCGATCATCTGAACGTCCTCGACTGGATCGCAACACGCCCGCGACTCGCGAACTGGTACGAACGAATACGCGCTCGGCCCAGCTATGACAGCGCAATCAGACAATGGGAAAACCGCGCGTATATTGATCTTATGAACACCAAGGGCGGTGAAGTCTGGCCGAGAATCAAACGGATGATTGACGAGCTGTAAAAGAAAACCCGGACCGTAACAATCAGAATTTGAGTAACCTCCGAACCTTGTGTGTTCGGGAGGAAAGTTTGCCTCACAGCGTTCAATTTCTGGTTGCAGATGTGCGGCCTGCTCGGTTATCTGTGGTGTTGAATTCCTCGGTCAGGTCTTGCATTGATACACTTGCTCGTCTTCGCTTCGATGACTCGACGGCTGAGCTTATTGAATCAGATCTTTAAACCTCTTCATCCTGAAACTGCTGATATCGATCGCGCTTTTGCCATCGATGACTTGCTCCGCCAGCGCCTCCCCGATGGCGGCGGAGTGTTTAAATCCATGGCCTGAGCAAGGCGACGCAATCATGATGCGATCGTTATCCGGGTGAACGTCGATGACGAAATTCGAATCGGGCGTTGTCGTATACAGGCAACGGAGTGTTTAAATCCATGGCCTGAGCAAGGCGACGCAATCATGATGCGATCGTTATCCGGGTGAACGTCGATGACGAAATTCGAATCGGGCGTTGTCGTAT
>QHOF01000517.1:0-445 GCA_003219335.1 Verrucomicrobiota bacterium
CGACGATCCAAAAATAACCGTCTTCATCCCGGCGTGCGCCATCGCCGGTGAGGTAATTGCCTTTGAATTCACGCCAGTACTGCTGCTTGTAGCGAGCCTTGTCGCCGTAAATCGTGCGCAGCATCGCCTGCCAGGGACGGCGAATAATCAGTTTGCCACCAACGTTGGGTCCGACCTCGCGCCCCGTTTCATCGACAATAGCTGGATCGACACCGAAGAATGGGAACGTTGCGCTGCCAGGCTTTGCCGGAATTGCACCTGGTAGAGGCGTGATCAGAATCGTTCCCGTCTCGGTTTGCCACCACGTATCGACGATCGGACAACGCCCGCCGCCAATATTCTTGTGATACCACATCCACGCTTCCGGATTAATCGGTTCGCCGACCGTGCCGAGCAGGCGGAGCGATGAAAGATCATGTTTCGCCACCCATTGGTCGCCCCAGCG
>QHOF01000517.1:466-2534 GCA_003219335.1 Verrucomicrobiota bacterium
TGTTGACGCGATATTCTTCGATGATTTTCCAGAACCGATCGGGTTCGGGCCAGTTCGGCGCCCCCTCGTACATCACAACGGTGGCGCCGTTCGCTAGCGGGCCATAGACGATGTAACTATGGCCGGTGACCCAGCCGACATCGGCCGTGCACCAATAGATGTCTTCATCGCGAATGTCGAAGACGTACTTGGTGGTCGAATAAACGCCCACCAGGTAACCCCCGGTGGTGTGCAAAATTCCCTTCGGCTTTCCAGTGGATCCGCTGGTATAGAGAAGATAAAGCGGGTGCTCGCTGTCGAGCGGAATGGGGGGACACTTTGCATCCACGTATTCCAGTTCCCGATGCCACCAGACGTCGCGGCCTTCTTCCATGTGAATATCGTTCCCGGCCCGGCGAAAAACAATCACGCGCCGGACAGATCCCGCGGCTGGGGGACGGAGCGCGTCATCGACATTTTTCTTCAACGGCACAATTCCGCCTCGGCGATACGCCCCATCGGCGGTGACCACAGCGATGGCGCCGCTGTCGAGAATGCGATCGCGAATGCTCTCGGAGCTGAATCCACCGAAGACCACCGAATGCACCGCGCCAATTCGTGCGCAGGCCAGCATGGCAATCGCGGCCTCGGGAATATTTGGGAGATAAATGATGATCCGATCTCCTTTTTTGATTTCGTTCCGTTTCAGGACGTTTGCGAAACGGCAAACTTCGCGATGCAGCTGCTGGTAGGTGAGGGTGCGTTTGTCGCCCGGTTCGCCTTCCCAAATAATTGCCGCCTTGTTTCCCCGAAAGCTTTCGGGGCTAAGATGTCGATCCAGACAATTCTCCGAAATATTGAGCTTGCCGCCGACGAACCACTTCGCGAATGGCGCCTTCCATTCCAGGACCTTTTTCCACTTGGCGCGCCAGACTAGCTCATTCGCTTCACGAGCCCAGAATTTTGCCGGCTGCCGGATCGATTCCCGATACATGCGGTGATATTGACCAATGCTTTTAATGCGCGCTTTCTTCGCGAAGTCCGTTGACGGTTTGAAAACACGCTTCTCGACCAGATGCGATTCGATGTTGTTTTGCATGGGCAGTCCCTAATATGCCGAAGAAAATTTTTCGGCAAGCCCGGCTTCCGCCACAGGTTAAAAAGTTACAAAGCTTACAATGCAACAGCGGACATTCCCTTGTAACTATGTAACTTTTAACTGTTGTAACATTGTCGATGATTAAGCCGGTAAATGATGAGGATTTCATGCGCGAGGCATTGCGACAGGCGCAAAAAGCATACACAGCCCGCGAAGTTCCGGTCGGTGCGGTTATTGTCCGGGCAGGCAAAATCATCGCGCGCGCCCATAATCAGGTGGAATTGCTCAAGGACGCGACCGCGCACGCGGAAATGCTGGCGTTAACGCAAGCTGAAGCAGCCGTTGGCGATTGGCGGCTTACCGATTGTGATCTTTACGTGACCAAGGAACCGTGTCCAATGTGCGCAGGCGCGCTCGTCCACACGCGAATTCGACGTGTGATCTTCGGTTGCCCGGATCCATCCGCCGGCGCAGCGGGAAGCGTGATGAACCTGTTCCAAATGCCGACCCTGAATCACCGGTGTGAGATTACTTCTGCAGTTTTACAGCAGGAATGTGCAGCGATTTTGCAGGATTTCTTTCGTAAACGCCGCGCGGAACAGGCTGAACTCTGACTCGATAGCTGCCCGAATTCGCCGATTTGCTCTGGTGATAAGACGCTTTGCAAAAAAGAAGCTGGCTTGGAATCGCTTCCAAGCCAGCTCATTAATGCTCGCATCCTCACCCAAGCTTAATAGTGATGATAGTAATGATGCCTGTGGTGGCGGTACACTCGGTGCCCATTATACCAGTAGTAGGATGGACCGGTGTAGTAGTAGCTTCGGTAATACCCGTACGGATAACCTCCGTAATAGCCATAAGGATATCCATAGTAGCCGGGATAGCCGTAGCTGTATCCCGGGTAACCGAATCCAACTCCAACTCCACCGATCCCGACGGAAACCTGAGCATCAGATTTCTGTGCAGGAACCAGAGCCAGTCCGATCGCCA
>QHOF01000100.1:0-8212 GCA_003219335.1 Verrucomicrobiota bacterium
GACGCCGCGAACGTGGCGTCTCGCCTTGGCCAGCAAGCAGGCGGTCATCGGGGACTTGACCTGCGGTTTTACATCGGCATTGCCCCACGGAAAATCGCGTCACTGGGCTCACGCAATCTCGCGCCTTGCGCAGCGATTTGAGTGTTTCGGCCAGTCCAAATCCCAACGGGCTGACCACGCCTGCAGCCACAACGGCGACGCGGGCACCGACTTTTTCTTGGTTCGGGCTGCTTGGTTTAGCCATGGTTGGAAGGGAAAAAATTGTCCCGCGATTTCTATTGCTTTCTTAGGGGAAGCATTTTACAAGTGAGCCCAAACGAAAACGAAGCTTGGAAGTTGGTGGATTGTCAGTTGAGTTTATTCAGTGACGATTTGAAATCCGATAAGCGGGAACAGTGACCTGGCAACGTTTTCCAGAATAAACTCAATGGGAACTAAATTATACGTAGGAAATCTTCCCTTCAACACTACCGAGAACGAACTGCAGGAGCTTTTTGCACAGGCTGGAACTGTGCAGGAAGTCACTCTCATGCAGGACAGATTCACCGGCAAGTCGCGTGGCTTTGCTTTCATCACCATGGGCTCGGACGAGGACGCTCAAAACGCCATTTCGAAACTCAATGGCCAGTCCATCGAAGGCCGTCCATTAACGGTGAATGAAGCGCGCCCGCGAGAACAGCGGCCGCCCGGCGGCGGCGGACGCGGCTACGGTGGCGGCGGATACGGTGGTCGCCGGGAAGGTGGCCAGCGAAGAGGCTACTAACAATTTCGCAAATAAGGGTTCGAGAGGGCAAATGGGCAGGGCTGGATTCGAACCAGCGAAGGCGTAAAGCCAGCAGATTTACAGTCTGCCCCGTTTGGCCACTTCGGTACCTGCCCTTAATTAGCGAGCGATTGATATAGGCTTGCGCTGCGCGGGTTGCAAGTAACGCTGGCCTAACGTCGGCTAGGCGAATCACTTTCCGCGATTGGGCGTCACCTTAAAGAACTCGCCAATCGCATTGACCACATATCGCTGCGCCTCGCGCGAAATCTCGGGATAAATTGGTAATGCCAGCGTCTCGCGCGCCGCGCGTTCGGTCTCCGGAAAATCCTCTTTCTTATAGCCGAGATAGGCAAAACATTTTTGCTCGTGGAGTCCGAGCGGATAGTAGATCGCCGTCTCGATCTCTCGTTTGGCCAGATGTTCGCGCAAGGCATCGCGCATCGGCGCGCGGATGACGTATTGATGATAAACGTGATGATTCGTTAGGCCGCGGTCGCGATAGGGCTCACAGGGTAGAGCGATTTTTTTCGTCAAGCCCGCGCGGGTAAATTCTGCGCGATAAAAATCCGCAGCGGCGCGACGCTCCGCCGCCCACTTTTCCAGGTGTGGAAGCTTAATGGCGAGAATCGCAGCCTGAATTTCGTCCAGGCGAAAATTGCCTCCAATGACATGATGAAAATAGCGCGGTCCCATTCCATGTTCTCTAAAAGTCCGCAATTTTCTCGCGAGCTCTTCATCCCGGCAGACGATCATCCCCGCGTCCCCCGCAGCGCCGAGATTCTTCGAAGGATAAAAGCTAAAGAAACCAACTTCGCCCATCGTTCCTGCTTTAGCGGTCCTTTCTCCACACCGAAACTCCGCGCCAATCGCCTGGGCCGCGTCTTCGATCACCTCGAGCTGGTAGCGTTCCGAAATTTCATGGAGCGCGTCCATCTGGCAGCATAAGCCGAACAAATGAACCGGAACGATGGCGCGGACTTTCTCTCCGCGTTTTGTTTCCAATTGGCCACTCGAACCGAGCTGACAATTCTTCTCGACGCACTCGTGAATCGCGGAGGGGCGGATGTTGTATGTCTCTCGATCGATGTCTGCAAAAATCGGTTTCGCGCCAACGCGCGCGATGCATCCGGCGGTGGCAAAAAATGTGTAAGGCGTCGTGATTACGGCGTCGCCCCGCCCGATTCCGAGCGCCATCAAAATGCCCAGCAAAGCGTCTGTTCCAGATGAGACACCGACGGCATGCGGTGAATTGCAATAAGCACAGAGCGCCTTCTCGAACGCCTCCACTCTTGGCCCGAGAATGAAACGGCGGCTCACCAGGACCTCGTCAATCGCCTCGCGAATTGGATCAGCCAAGGCACGGTATTGTTCGCCAAGATCAAGCAGCGGCACGCGCATGGCCAGATAGCTTGGCAGCTTCGGCATCCTGTTCAAGGTGTTGTCGCAGCCGGCGTCTCCGGTTGATCGCACTGTTCGCACGCGCTAGCTGTCTGCATGGCGATTCTGCGCGGGCTTTTCTGGTTCGTCCTTTTCATCGTTTTGACTTTTTGCTTCGTCGTGCTGTTCGAGTACGGACTGGCCGATTTCGCGAACGGCGCTCGGAAGGAGTATGCCCGCGTGAAGTTCTTCCTCGAAAAGCAAACGGAAAAAATCGTGAAACCTAAAAAGAACCGCTGACCAGCGGTCTCGGGCGCAGGCACCGATTCAGGAAGATCGACATCTTAGTTGCCAGGGCGCATCGAATTTGATTGGATCGAAGCATGACCAAGCTTCGTCCTCTGCTCGCGGAATTCATCGGAACATTCGCGCTGATCTTTGTCGGCATCGGCGCGATCAAGACTGCTGGCAACAATGTGCTTGCCGTGGCGCTTGCCCACGGTCTCACCATCGCGGCCTTTGTTTCCGCGACGATGCACATTTCTGGTGGTCAGTTAAATCCGGCGGTCACCTTTGGCCTGGTTTGCGGCGGGCACATGAAATGGCGAAACGCATTTTCATTTTGGATTGCGCAATGCCTCGGCGGAATCGCAGCTGCTTTGATTTGTCTCGGTTTATTCGGTCGGAACGTAGTAGTGAGTGGAACTCCCCAGTTGGCCATCAACCTGACGGCCTGGCAGGGAATTTTGGTCGAAGGCATTCTCACGTTCTTTCTCGTGTTCGTGGTTCATGGCACAGCGGTGGATGAACGCGGGCCGCGGCGCGTCGCTGGCCTCGTAATCGGATCGACCATCACGCTCGACATCTTGTTCGGCGGAACGCTTACGGGCGCCGCGATGAATCCCGCGCGGGTGTTTGGCCCGGCCGTTGCCGCAAATTTCTGGCATGATCATTACGTCTATTGGATTGGACCGTTACTGGGTGGAGCGCTGGGCGGTTTAGTCTATCGCCTGTTGATCGAGCGCAAACCGGCGCCGGCGCCTCTGGAAGCCTGAACCCCGACAGGCAAGATGCTTGTCGGCCCCACAGCCAAGATGGCTATGCTACGTTTGGAATTCTATGTTCCGGCCATCGCGAGCGCTTCGATCGGCAAAGGCGCGAGAAATTCTTTTGCGTTCTCAATTTGCAAAATTGGACGCGCCAGATGCGCTGCCAAGAAACTTGCATCGGGGACTGAAGCAATGCCGGCTTGCGCGCGGATTTCGCATTGAGCCAATTGTTCGATAACTCGCGCAACTTTCGCACTCAAATTGCGGAAGTCTCTAAATTGAATCGTGCAAACACCGGGCGCAGTATTTTCCACAAACGGGCTGAGGGCAAACGCGTGGTGAAGCAAAAGTTCCTGGACCGATTTTTCCTGTGCGCACGCCCGGACTTTAATCACTACCTGCAAAGATCGCGCCAGAGCCTGACTCGGCGTCATTCCTTTTCGAATGCCAGCCTTTTCCGCGGCCTCGTTCAGTTGAATGATGACCGGTTTCCTGTCCTGTTCTTCGATCAATGCTATCGGTTTTGCGCGCAGTTCCGGCTGATGCCGGGTCGCGGCCTGCAGATAAAAATTTGGCAAATAAATCGTGACAAACATTAATGGACTCCGAGGTAGGAACGGCGCGCTGTAGTCGCCGCGGCGGCACATCGCAGCGCGATCTCCTTACCAACATCGCCGCTGAGATGCGATCGCTTCACAACCATTCGCAGTTGTGAAAGCGCATCCTCATTTTCCAAAGTTTCGAGACTCCAACAATTTTGTAGAACAAGTTTCAGTTGTGCGCTGGCGACCATTTCATATTGGGTAATGACCAGACAGGCCACGGGCGCTAGTTCGACCAACCGTTGCAAACGATACCAGCTCGTTTGCGGAATTTTGCGCAATTCTTCCGGGGCGTTCAGCACCAGATCAACAATCACCAGGGGAAAATTGCCATCGCGCAAGAGCAGATCAGTCGCTTTGATTGCCTCGAAGGCCTTGCTGCAACGCACCCAAAGCAACTGCCGCAATAAAGCATTATCTAATCCGCAGGGATCGAACGAATCCCGCCCATCAATCAGCGCCAGAAAATAATGATCGCGATATGCGGCATGAAGGAGAGCGCGAATGAGCGACGCGCTGCCTGCGCTTGTTCGCGGGCTGATCAATTCCGTGATCGCGCCTCCCGGCAAGCCGCCGCCAATGAGTTCATCAAGAAAAGGTAAGCTAATAACTAAACGCGTTGCCGATATGGCAGGAGGATGGGGAAAACGCTCCGCGAGCAGTTTCCGGAGATCGATAATCCTGTCGCTTGCAGCCATGGAGATAAACATGGCGCTTCTTTATTATATGTTCAAGCGAACAGTTTGCTCTATCCCGCTCAAGCCGGACTTTTAAACAAAGCGGAATTCTTTTTCAGTAAACGTTTGGCCCGCGCCATCGCCTGTCAGCGAACGCATCGTCCGCTGAACCCCACCCGAGTGATTGACCTTCCCACTACGTTCCATCATCCGACGCCGATCATTTGCCTGCCGACGTCTCACTTCTCACTTTTCACATTTCACACTTCTATCTCAGTGCTGTTTCCGCCGCTCTTGTTTGCGGATCAGCGACACCATCACGCCTTGAATCTTGAGCTCGCGGGCCGGGACCAGATTGGGATAGTGCAGGTTTTCCGCTTTGAGATACGGCCGGCCGTGCTCGACCACGTATCGCTTCAATGTGGTTTCGCCGTCGATCAATGCCGCGACGATGTCGCCGTTGTGCACTTCTTTGGCGTCTTCCAAAATGACAACGTCACCGTCGAGAATGTGCGCCCCGATCATTGAGTCGCCCCGGACGCGTAGGGCGAATGTGCCGCGATTCTTTGCGACGTTGGCCGAGCGCACATCGAGCGAGACGTGGCCTTCGATGGTCTGCTCGGTCAAGGCCGACATTCCCGCCGGGATTTGCCCGTAGATCGGAATATCGGCGATCCGCACCTTCATGGCTGGCGTTATCAATGCCCGGGCTTTGCGCGCATGGCGATCGAGGAAACCTTTCCTCTCCAAGGCCGCGATGTACTGCATCACCGATGTCTGGCTGGCGAACCCGAAATGATTTTGGATCTCGCGGGTGCTCGGCGTGATCCCTTTCTCGCGTTGCTCGCGCTGAATAAAATCAAGCACGCTTTTCTGCCGCTCGGTTAGCATGGCAGTATGATCGTTCGAAGCACCGAGCTGCGCAAGTTCAAATGAACATCTTCACGCGCCTGCATTGGTAGGGCGGGCAGTTCTTTGCGCGCCGCGAGGTCATGGTCCACGACGCGCACAAAGTGACGCGCCCTACCGCAGCAACGAGATCCTTCGAGTTCGCTGCGCTCTGCTCAGGATGATTACAACCGCACGAGATCGACCAGAAACTGGCACCAAAGATAAATCATCCCGCGCCATGAATATTTGACCTCTCCTGCGGCAGTCTGTTTGAGAACGCCTTTGTGGATATTGTGCGCGATTTGGTCGCGCAGATCCTTTTCCATTTCGGTCTGAATCTGGTCTTCATCGAGCACATCAATTTCAGCGGGATTAACTCCGTTTCGGCTGAGAAACTCGCGATGACTTTGATAAAGCTGCCAGAACGATCGGTCCGGCCGCTGTCGATTAATCCGGAACGCCGGACTGAGTTTTAAGCCATAAGAAAGCGGATAGTTCCATGTCGTCCAAACTGCGCCGTCTTTGGCGCGCGACGAGATACGGAGATAGTAGAAGGAAAAATCATGCTGCTCGTTCAGGCAGATCGCGGCCTGGGCTCGATCTTCTTCTCTGTAAAACAATCGGAAAAATTGCCGGTAATCTTCCCAATCCCATCCAGCATCGCCTACATGAACGAACCCTTCCTCCTCGATCTCACGCGTAATCTCACTGAGCGCTGGGAAAGTGTCCGCAGACGGCGGACTTTTAGGCCGAAGCTGTTTTTCCTTCGGGAGCCGGAGCGCACGAATTCGGGTGAGAATTTCCAGCCATGGCAGAAAGAGCCAGCCCACTGCGGCGACCAATCCCCACATCCAGCTAGCGGTAATAAAATAAACTGCAAGAAAAGTAGCGATGAGAATGCCGAGCGCGCCCGCTTTTTGGAGATACGAATTATGAAAACTGCGCAGACCGACGCTGAGCGCGACCACGCCAAGTGTGAGAAAGACGCCAAAAAGCATCAAAGCGCTAGGGATTAATTTGGTGCTCGTTCAGAAATTTTTCGAGTTGATCGGTATCAAAATTGGCCAGCACTTTGTCGCCTGCCACAAACGTGGGGACATAACTTTGCGCGGAAAGTTTTTTCATGTCCTCGTATGCCTGGCGGTCTCTACCCACATCAATCTGCTGGAAGCGATATCCTTTCTCGCTGAGATAATCCTTTGCATCAATACACCACGAGCACCACTCGCGACTATAAAGCTTCAATTCCATCGGCAGCGCGCAAATAAACGAGAGCCGCGTGCGGCGTCAACTGACATGCGCCTCATAGGTCCCATCCGTTACATCCGCTCTAGGTGTCTAGTACGATTTCGCCCACACGACGCGTCGCGCGCTCGGTTTGCCGGTAAAGATGCATTCCCCCGGCTCGGAGGAATCATCGACCGGAATAACGCGAATGGTGACTTTGAGGTCGTTCTTGATTTGTTCTTCGATTTCGCGCGACCCGTTCCAGTGCGCCAGGGCGAAACCACCGTGGATTTCCGGTTTAGCGCGATTCTCCGGCGTAAAGAAATCGTAGAAGTCTTTTCGCGAATTGATCACCTGTGTGTTTACGTCGCGGAACTTTTTCGCGCGCGAATGCAGCGAATTCTGAATCGAGCCGAGAATCTCTGGCGCGCGCGCAACGAATTCTTCCATCGGCATCGATTCTTTCGCCTTCAGCGCTTGATCACGCCTACTGACTTCGACCGAATTTTTTTCCAGATCGCGTGGGCCGATTTCCACCCGTAATGGCACGCCTTTCTTGATCCATTCCCAATTCTTGACGCCGCCGCCGAGATCGCGCCGATCGACGCACACATCGATGGGAAGATCGGCATAACGAGTCTCCCGCAGGCGCGCAGCAAGCTTGTCACAAGCTTCCAGGATCGCTGCGCGCGTTTGCTCCTTCGGTGCGATCGGCAGGATGACGATCTGCGTCGGCGCGATGTGCGGCGGCAGCACGGCGCCGTCATCATCCCCGTGCATCATCACAACCGTGCCGACCAGTCGCGTACTGACTCCCCAGCTCGTCGTCCACCCGAATTCCTGTTTGCTTTCGCGGTTTTGAAATTGGATGCCGCTGGCGCGCGCGAAGTTTTGCCCGAGAAAATGCGACGTGCCCGCCTGGATTGCTTTCCGGTCTTGCACCATTGCTTCCATCGTTAGCGTCTGCACCGCGCCAGGGAAACGTTCGCTCTCGGATTTTTCGCCGCTGAAAACCGGAACCGCCAGATGATCGCGGGCGAAGCGTTCGTAAATATCAAGGATCAACCGCGCTTCTGCGCGCGCTTCCCCTTCCGTCTCGTGGACCGTGTGGCCTTCCTGCCAGAGAAACTCCGTTGTCCGCAGAAACAAACGCGGCCGCATTTCCCAGCGGATCACGTTCGCCCATTGATTGATCAGAATTGGCAGGTCCCGATAGGATTGTACCCATCTCGCGTAGCTGGCGCCGATGATCGTCTCTGAAGTGGGCCTGATTACCAGCGGCTCCGTCAAGGGACTGGCCGGTTTCATTTTTCCATCCGCATCCACCTCCAGGCGCGTGTGCGTGACCACCGCGCATTCCTTGGCGAAGCCTTCGACGTGTTCCGCTTCCTTGGCAAAATAACTTAGCGGAATAAAAAGCGGGAAGTAAGCATTACGATGGCCGCTGGCGCGGAACATGCCGTCGAGTTGACGCTGCATGTTTTCCCAAATCCCGTAACCCCACGGGCGAATCACCATGCAACCGCGCACGTCCGACAGCTCGGCCAATTCCGCCGCGCGGACGACCTGCTGATACCACTCGGGAAAATCTTCATCCCGTCGCGGCGTGATCGCGGTCTTTAT
>QHOF01000100.1:8241-8738 GCA_003219335.1 Verrucomicrobiota bacterium
GTAGGGCGGCTGTGTCAGCCGCCAAGAGGTGTTTTTACACGCGACGCTTTGCACAGCCGATGAGGAATTGCCGATCTAAACCAGTGTTGCGCAGGTTGACAGGCACTTGCGTCACCCGTAGTTTCCGTGCTCTTTTCTCTAGAATGAAAACATTCTCTGCCAAAGCCAGCGAAGTCCCACGCAAATGGTGGGTGATCGACGCCAATGACCAGGTGCTGGGAAAGGTAGCGGTGAAGGCAGCGAATTTGTTGCGCGGCAAAGAGAAGAGAGTTTTCACGCCACACCTCGATACGGGTGATTTTGTGATCGTCATCAACGCGGACAAAGTGCGACTGACCGGAAAGAAAGAAGAACAGAAGAGTTACATGAGTTTTTCAGGTTACGTAGGGGGACATAAATCTGAGAATGTCCGGGCACGCCGCGCTCGCCATCCCGAGCTGCTAATCGAGCGGGCCGTGCGCGGAATGATTCCCCATAATCGGCTCGGTCGCCGTGTT
>QHOF01000100.1:8838-13459 GCA_003219335.1 Verrucomicrobiota bacterium
AACTGAGGAATTCGTTGCTACTGGTCGCCGCAAAACATCGGTCGCGCGCATTCGCATGACGCCAGGCGACGGCAAGATCGATATCAATGGCCGCAGCTTCGAAGATTATTTTCCAACCGCGCCTTTACAAAACGTGGTGCTCCAGCCGCTGCAAACCGCCAAGGCCGTGAACGCTTATGATTTGTCGATTAACGCTACTGGCGGCGGCATCATGGGACAGGCTGGTGCGACGCAGCTGGCTATCGCGCGCGCGCTGCTTCAGGTCGATGCCAATTTGCGAGGCTTACTCAAGGCGGAGGGTTTGCTCAGCCGCGATCCGCGCATGAAAGAGCGAAAGAAATCCGGACAACCCGGCGCGCGGAAGCGTTTCCAGTTCTCTAAACGTTAATGAGCGAGCTGTGGGGCGGATGTGGTGTCTCGCGCAGCGGACAACAATAAGGAGCGCGAAAAGCAAGAGGTAGGGCGACTCGCCGAGCAGGTCGGTTCTTTCGCGCGTTATCGGCGCGCCCTGGCCACGGCGAGCACACTCTGGTCGCGCCCCACCAGTTACGGTTTCTTTGGCGGCGACGGAGCTTGCGGGGCCGGCGGCGGCGCTGCCGCAGGGGGACGCTCTAATAGCGGCGGGACTGTTGTGACCGGTACTGGCGCTGGCGCCGGCGAGCCACTGGGTTTCAACAAACGCAATTGCTGCATCGCTTCGCCGGCCCAAAAGCTCGTTCGGTACTGCGTGAGGATGGTTTCGCAGATGCGGCGCGCATCGTCGTTTCGATTTTTCGCCTTCAGGATGTACACCTGCGAAAGCAAAGCCAGCGGTGCATTGAAACTGTTGGGATATGCCGATGCGATCTGCTGATACGTCGACAGCGCTTCATCTGTTTTTCCCAACGATTCCAAATCAGCTGCCATGGCCATTCGCGCCGTGGTTACAAGCTCGTGCTGTGGATACTTCGAAATAAAAGTTTGAAGTGTCGTGTTTGCCTCGGCGAATTTCCCTTCGCCCCGCTGAGCTTCAGCGAGCAAAAGATAAGCGCCTGCGGCGGCAGGCGCGTCCGGATAACGTGCGATCAGCTGTTGATACTCTTGGACGGTTTTTGCGCTCGCTAACAGGGCCGACGCTGCCGAGGCGCGGCGTTCAGAATAAAAGCGATAACCAGCAAAAACGATCACTGCGACTACGACGATCAGGAGCGCCGCCGCGATTGGTTTCTTGAAGCGTTCCCAAAACACGCGCGTTTCCAGTGCGACGTCACGAGAAGGAGGCGGAGCTGCTGGCATAAATTCGCTCGCCGGGCTGGTTGAAACCCTGCAAGCGGTCGTCTTATGCCACGCGAAGGTTTCCCGCGCAAGCGCGGCGAGCGCATAGCCAGCATGGAACGCAGTCACGACATCAGTTTTATCAAAAAATAATTTGACCCATATGACGGTATGACCTATGACACTTGCCGGGTTTATGAGACGAACCAAAAAACGCTGGATCAAACCGACGCTGAAAACCGTGCCGATTTTTTTCGAGTGCACCTGTTACGCAGGCGCGGTTTGATCAAACGGGACTAACTACTGCGAAAAACTTGGGTTGATTCGCGTCCACATTCTCGGCAGCGCAGCTGGCGGCGGCCTGCCGCAATGGAATTGCGCCTGCGCGAACTGCGTCGCCGCGCGCACTGGGAAAATCGCTCCGCAGACGCAATCCAGCATCGCCATCAGCGGCGACTCCGAAAACGTTCAGGGCTGGTTCTTGATCAATGCATCGCCTGATTTGCCGGGGCAAATCGAAAGCACCCCGCACTTGCAGCCGCACCGAGATCCACCGCGCAACACTCCGATTGCGGGCGTTCTTTTGACAAATGCCGACATCGATCATGCGCTGGGTCTGTTGCTCTTGCGGCAACAGGAGACGCCGCTCATCATTTACGCGACCGATGAAACACGAGCCGCGCTCGCGTGGATCGAGCGCGTCCTCGCGAGGTTCTGCGGAATCGAATGGCGGAACGTCAGCGCCAATTTTGAAACCTTAAGTGACAGCCTCGCATTTCGGGCGATTCAATTGCCTCACAGCGTCGCGTTTCAATTTCGCGACGACACCTCTGGAGGAACTGCGCTGTGCGCACCCAGTGTTGGTGAACTCACCAAGGAATTCCGCAATGCAATTAATTCGTCCGATCTCGTCATCTTCGACGGCACATTCTGGAGCGACGGCGAGCTCGCCCTCGTGCGGCCGGGCGCCCGCAGCGCGCGGGAGATAAATCATTTGCCCGTCAGCGACGGCAGCCTTGATTTATTGCGCCAATCGCCGGCCCGCCGGAAGATTTACACCCACATAAACAACACGAACCCGATCCTGATGCCTGTCACCCCAGAACGCGCACAAGTCGAGCAGGCCGGGATCGAGATCGCGCGCGATGGATTGGAAATCGTCTTTTAAATAGCGCTGTCATGTTGAGCGAAGCGAAACATCTCTGGCTTATTTCCGGTAGAGCGCGGTCCGAAATTGATCCGAGATTCTTCTCCCGCGACTGCGGGATCAGAATGACAGTATGAGATGCTCTATAGAAGTCTTATGAGCAAGGGACTTTGGGAGCGGGAAACTTTTGTTGAAAACCTGCGTGCGATCGGCGCGCGCGCTTACCACGATAAACATCCGCTCCATGTCGCCATGAACGAAGGCCGGCTTTCGCCGGAGGCATTGCGCGGCTGGGTGGCCAATCGCTTCTACTACCAGCGAAATATTCCGATGAAAGATGCGGCCATTCTCGCCAACTGCCCTGTGCCTGAAGTGCGCCGAGTCTGGATTCATCGCATTCTCGATCACGATGGGACGCTCACAAGGAGGGGCGGTTTGCAATCCGCCCCGCCAAGGGACCCTTCGGCGGCTGAGAAGCCGCCGCTCCTTGAGGAGGGCGGCATCGAAGCATGGCTCCGGCTGGGCGAAGCGTGCGGGCTGTCGCGCGATGAGCTGATACACGATCGGCATCTGCAACCGGGCGTTCGTTTCGCGGTGGATGCATACGCGAATTTCGCGCGCGCTCAGCGCTGGCCAATCGCGATCGCATCATCGCTAACCGAGCTTTTTGCGCCCGATCTGATGGCGACACGACTCGCGGCGTTCGAAAAGTTTTATTCGTGGATCGATCCACAGGGGCTGGATTATTTCCGTCGCAGAGTCACCCAGGCGCGACGCGATTCTGATGAAGCGCTCGCGATTACGCTTGAACACTGCAACACGCCAGAGCTTCAGCGCGAGGCGGTGCGCGCGCTCGAGTTCAAATGCGATGTGCTCTGGTCTATGCTCGATTCGATCCATCACGCGTATGCTGATCCCCAAGGAGGGACGGTCTCCAGTCCGCCCTTCCAGGGAAACTTCGGCGGTCGGGAGACCGCCGCTCCTTGTTAAATGCAAACACCCGCAATCGCTGATTCAGCTCAGCCGCGCCTTGCGAAGGGAGTTCGACTGCAAATCGATTCCGCTACCGGCAAAAACGTGCTGCTTTTCCCGGAAGGCATCGTCGAACTGAACGAAACCGCGCACGAAATTCTTTCCCGTTGCGACGGGCGAACATTCAGCGAGATTGTGCATTCGCTGGCAGAAGAATACGACGCGAATGCCGCGGCACTTGGGGCGGATGTGCGCGCAACGTTATCTGATTTGCACCGACGCAAGCTTATCGAGCTCACATGACTGCCCAACGTCCATACGCATTGCTAGCCGAGATCACGTATCGGTGCCCACTGCACTGCCCGTACTGCTCCAACCCAGTGGCTGTAGCGTCCGCTGTCCTCAGCGGAGAACAGGCTCGGCAACCATCCAGTGCGCTGAGGACAGCGCACGCTACAGCAAACAACGGCGAGCTCAGTACCGACGAATGGCGGCGCGTCATTCGTGAAGCGGCGGCGCTTGGCGTTTTGCAAATTGGCTTTTCCGGAGGCGAACCACTCGTTAGGCGCGATCTGGCGGAACTGGTCCGCACAGCGCGCGAGGCAAACCTTTACACCAACCTCATCACCAGCGGAATTGGCCTTAATGACGATCGCGTGCGCGCGCTGCGCGATGCCGGGCTCGATTCTGTCCAGCTAAGTTTTCAATCGGACGAGGCCAATCTCGCCGACGAAATCGCGGGTGCGCGCGCGTATGAGCGCAAGCTCGATGCCGCTGCGAAAATTCGCGCCGCAGGAATTCCGCTGAGCCTGAATTTCGTCATTCACAGGCGCAACATCGATCGTCTGTCGCAAATGATCGAGCTGGCGGAAACGCTGGGAGCCCAGCGAGTCGAACTGGCAAATGTACAATTTTACGGCTGGGCTTTCCTGAATCGCCTGGCGTTGCTCCCAACTCGCGAACAAGTCGATCGGGCGCGACAAATCGCGATGGCAGCCAAGGCGCGGCTTTCCGGCAGGATCGACATCTTCTATGTGCTTCCGGATTATTACGAAACCCGACCCAAACCATGTCTCAACGGCTGGGGCCAGCGTTATCTCACGGTCAATTCAATCGGCGACGTGCTCCCCTGCCCGACTGCAACATCGGCAATTCCCGATATGCGTTTCGAAAATATCCGGGCACGCGATCTCGATTGGATTTGGCGCGAATCGGAAAGCTTCAACCGATTCCGCGGAACGGAATGGA
>QHOF01000100.1:13559-14508 GCA_003219335.1 Verrucomicrobiota bacterium
AATCGTGCAAAAGTCGATGCCATGTTACCCGCTGTAAATTCAGCAAGCGACCACGCGCGCGATTGGACGTACCGTGTCAATCCAAGGACGTCGTCTTTTTCTTTTAGCGGTGGCACAGCCCGAAAAGGTTTCGGGAAGTGGTCCCGTTCTGGGTAGTGCATGCGTCTCGCGTGCTGGCGATGGCGTTCTCGCCGATCGCGGAGTTTTTTTCTGTGCGCTCAATCCAGAGTCAGGTGCGATGTGTGCGGAAAGTTCGTTCCGGCGCCACGCCGAAAACAACACGCGAGACGCGTGCGCTACCCATTCATCTGCTGCACGCGAGGTCGCGGCGGCGGTGTGGGTCGACCCCTCGGTGTTATGCTGGGCCTGGCCGTGGGCGTTGGCGTGGGTGTCAACGTCGGAGTGGTCGTCGGTGTCAGTGTTGCTGTTGCAGTTGCAGTAGCTGTTGGAGTTGCAGTAGCCGTAGGTGTTGCGGCAACGGTCGGAGTAGGACTGGGCGTAGGCGTGGGCGGTCCTGCCGGCAAGTTGAAGGCATAAATCTTGTTATCGGCGCCGAAGTAGATACGGCCACGAGCAACCATCCCAGTGTTCCACTGCCGGGTCCCGCTCATCAATTCGTTAGTCCCGCCACCGGCATAAATGACAGTGCCGGTATCGCCGTCGTAGCCGTGCAAACGCTGGTCACCCGAGACACCAGCCACCCAGACAATCACGTTATTGGTTCCATCAGTGGTTGTGACCCAGGGCGAGCCTCGTCCGCTCTGACTTTGGCTCCAGGCGAACACAATCGTGGGCGGATTTGTTGCAGTAACTCTGTAGGCCCTGATGGTACCAGCATCGTTTTGAAAGCCAATGTACGTTCCCTGACTGGTGTGATACGTGACAGCGGATGTCCCTCTGTTAATTCCTCCCACATTCGCCTGGTACACGGGCCCGTTGATGCCGCCGA
>QHOF01000515.1:0-918 GCA_003219335.1 Verrucomicrobiota bacterium
TGGCTGCACCGATGGAAGCACTTGCGTCGATTTTGCGGCAACAATCAGGCCGCAAGGACCAGCTTGGGACATCGGGGCGTATGAACAATGAGCTATTGAGATAGGTAGGATGCAAAGCGACAGGCCCATAGTTCAAGCGCAAGCGGAGCGAAAATATCCTTGATACCTAGTCGGCCACCGGTGGCGGGTTGCCGCAGATATGCTTCGTATCGCATACGGAATTTTTCACGATCAATGAGACCAAGACGCTCAGACACCCATTCCCTAGCGAGTAGCTTCGCCACACTGACTCGAAGCTCGGTTCGAAGCCAATCGTTTTGAGGGACGATAAAGTTTTGTTTGTCTTTCCGCCAAGCTATGGCCTGAGGAAGTAGCGGCTCCATCGCCTTTCTGAAAATCCATTTGGTCCAGCCTCCTCTGAGTTTAAATTCTATTGGCAGGGGTACAAGCTGACTGACAAAATGGTAATCAAGAAATGGTAATCGGATCTCCCGTGCATGCGCCATCGACATCCGATCTTCATAGTGAACTAAGGCGGGAACTGAAAACTTTTCGATATCAAGTACCTGTCGTTTCGTAACTTTTCCGTTGAGACCGACATGAATCCAGCTGTTCCCTTCGACCAAAGCTGGCCCACGTACATCATCTTTCGGAAATCGTAACCACCGGGGTAGGTAGCGTTTTGCTTCTCTGTAGTTAAACTGCGAAAGGACAGTACCTGTCTGAATGAAGGTCATAAAGATTTGTGCCGCAGCCAACCAACGACCTGAACTAAGCAATTCTTGTATATAAAAGCCGAGATATTTCTTGTATCCGCACAAAATCTCATCTGCTCCCTGACCGCTCAACAGAACTGTCACACCAAGTTCGTTCGCTCTCCTCATCAACAGGTAGTGCGCAAGAGTCGAAAAGCTCCCT
>QHOF01000515.1:956-2321 GCA_003219335.1 Verrucomicrobiota bacterium
GCTTCGCTGAGCAAGTCCAGCGCGTTTGAAGAAGGATAATCGAGTACGAGTTTCTCGACACGCCGCTTTAAATGGCTCGCCATTATATCGATAAAAGGTTGTTCGTCGTTGTGTCCGTTCGCTCCAACGGCTGAGATAAGCTTAATGTCGTCTCGAGAGGGATCGAGGTGATGAACCGTTGCGGCAATCGCGGAGGAATCGATTCCTCCGGATAAGAGGACACCGACAGGAACGTCACTTCGCAGACGGAGTTTTACCGAATCAATAAACGTCTCACGCGTCGCCTCAATCAACTCGCTCTCGCTTAAATCGTTACGATAGGAGATTGAGATTGTCCAATAACGTTTGGGCTCAAGCTTTTTCTTACCTAAATCCTCAACACGAAATCTAGCCCAGTGTCCCGCTGGAAATTCCTCGACTCCCATAAAAAAAGTCGCGGTACCAGCGCACAAGAGGCCTTGATGCAGATAGGCATCAGCCACACTTGTTTGTACCTGAAATCTTCTGTTTGCCACCTCCAGAATTGCTTTTATCTCTGAAGACACAAGCAGCTTGCTTTCGTCAGTGTAAGTGTAGAGAGGTTTTACCCCGAATCGGTCGCGTGAGAGCATAATCTCGCCGGTAACCCGGTCGAGTAATAGGAATGCCCACATCCCGTTTAGGCGGCTCAAAGCAGATGGCCCCCACAGCATGAGCGCCTGCATTAGTATTTCGGTGTCTCCCTGGGTTCGGAAGACAACACCGGATGCCGCTAACTCCTCACGAAGCTCGATGTAATTGTAGATTTCCCCATTGTATACAAGAATGTATCGGCCATTCTCTGAAACCATCGGTTGGTTCGCCAAGTCCGAAATGTCCAGGATTTTGAGGCGACTCAGTCCAAGGCCAACATCGATCCCGCAATCTGAGCCACACCAGAGTCCCGTACTGTCGGGTCCACGATGGCCCTGTACCTGAAGCATGTGGCCGAGGGACCTACGGGTTTGCTCGGGACCCAGATTGCTAAAGAAACCAGCCAAACCGCACATAAAACAAATCTCTTAGAATATTTCTCTGTTCCGTCCTATCCTACTCATAGATGCCGCTCCGGATCTCCTTGGATCGAAGTAGACCAAACGATGAAAGGCAGTCTTTGTTGAACAGACCGGCCCTTGAACCACGATTTATTTCTCCGGCTTTGGTTGCCGACGAAATGGCGCGTTGCGTATTTGATGACGATTCGTTTAGATGCGACTGCGCACACCATCGACGCCTGTAGCGGTGGCATACGCTATTGGGACGAATTTTGGGCGTTCTCTCTGGCTAACGCACTGGAGTTCTGTGTATCCAGCTTCAGAGAACCAGCTACGAACTTCCGCATCAGTA
>QHOF01000515.1:2356-4487 GCA_003219335.1 Verrucomicrobiota bacterium
CCTAGCTGCATGCAACGCCTCCCGTACCTTGTATTTGACCATCCCTGGTTGACCGCGATCATCGAGCAGATTTTGATGTATGAGGTAAAGAGGAATGATAGGTAATAGAGCAATGGTTTGAAGTGGGTTTGGCAAGCGCCAAACAACTGGGCGAATAATACGCTCCATCTTCATCAAAATGCGACGCTCCAAAGTGCGTTCCTCGTCATAATGGCTGTACACCCACACATATAATCGCCCGCCGTGCCTCGGAAGTTTACAGATGTTATCGAAAGCGCTTTTCGTTGAAAACGTATGATGCAAAACACCGTGGCTGTAAACTAGGTCGAATATATCTCCTCGGAAGCTCGGTTTGAAAGCCGAGCCCTGTATAATGTGGAGAAACGGATTCCTGCCAAAATACTTGTACGCAGGATCGACCGCATAGCTCAAATCCATTCCCACTAATTCGCACTCCTCTTTTAGCGCCATGTAGTTAGCGATACCGCCAATACCGATGCCAACTTCTAAGACCAGCTTGTCCCTTACGGGTCTATGCGCGAGGTCGAGCAGGAACCTCATAGTCTTGTACATTACATCCGAACTAAGGTTCCAATATGTTCTCTCATCCCAATCATAGTTCACCCACTCATTGGAAAAACTTCTCAGTACCGCTTCCTCACCAGGCATGGGCATATCTTCTGGCAGCGTGTAACCAGGCAGTTCTTGACGAATTCGCTTTGCGTGCGTTTGTAGAAAATGGCGAGCAACCCCTGTTGGAAACACCAACATGCGAGGCACGCCGTTGTGAATCGGATAGAATATTTTTCTGGTGCGATTAACGAGCAAGCCGCTTGTAATCTCCTTGGAGAATACAACTGGGTTAAGCCCCAACCGCTCAATGCGACCAATATCTTTTCTTGAAAGTGTCACGGGCGAAGATTCCCACTCAATCAGCTCCAAACGAGTCTTCTCGATTGGACACACCAGCAACTCAAGCAAGCGCGGCTTCATTTTGTCTCTGGGTTTTGAGACTTGATTAGGCGACGTCCCGAGGAACTCGCTTTGTAGAACCGAGAAGATTCGCGAGGTCTTGACCATTTCTCCAGAGATCGAATTTCTCCTCAGCGTATCTGCGGGCCGCGCCGGCATAACGTCGCCGCAGTACCTCATTTATCAAGAGTGCCTCTATGGCGTTTGCAAGCTCTTGTATATTTCCAGGTGGCACAAGCATGCCACACCTTCCCCTATCTAAGAGTTCGGGAATACCCGCGATGTCGGAAGCAACAACCGGCGTGCCAAGTGCCATACATTCTTTAATTACCGTAGGTACTGCATCACCCAGGCCCTTAGACGGATGAACCAATACAGTCGCCTGCTCCATCGCCGCGCGGACTTCGTCGGGACGGCACCAGCCGGTGAATCGAACGCGTTCGGATATCAACAACTCTTTTGCTAACCGTTTCAAAGAGTCGGCTTCTATACCGTCCCCAATGAGTTCCAACTCGTAGTCAATTCCTCGACCGGTTAATTCCTGCGCAGCGCGCAATAGATATTCAAAACCTTTGTACTTGTGAAGAGCACCTACTGCTAGAATCTTTTGTGCCGGTCGTCCGGTCGGGTGGTATGGAAACCCGGAAAGATCTAATCCTAGATTATACGTGCGTATTTTGTGCGAGATTAGTGGATAGAGGTCTGGATAAAGGTCTTGAATGAACCGGCGATTAAAATCACACACAACAATAATATTGTCAGCGTAGAGAAGCTTTTGCCGTAAGTACACTTGATCTGTGTAGAGGTCGATCCCGGCATGCAGGAACATGGAAAATGGAAGCTGACGATCTGTGAGGCGGTGGAAAAGATAGGCGCATGTCGCAGCGTAGTTCCCCCAATACGCCAGGATATGATCGTATGTGTTAGAGTAAAGTCGTGCCCAGGCCCATGCTTTGGGTATAACGTATAGGCTTTTGGCGAATGGCATGACTCCAAAACGTGTTGACGAGGCGCTGACGACAAGCGCGTCGCGCACGAACCTGCCAACTTTCTGCACTGGCTATGGCCTCAGAGAAGCAAGACTTTCGATTAAGCCGACATGATGAATCTTAGCTCTCGGCAGAACGGTGTCGTTGAGAATGTCTGGAACATAGCGCCA
>QHOF01000516.1:0-2131 GCA_003219335.1 Verrucomicrobiota bacterium
CGGGGCGCACGAATGTCTCGGCGGCTTTCTGCTTTAGGCGCCAGAAGAATTGCGGATTGCGGACTTTGGCAGAAAAAGAATCGCTCTCGCCTTGACCAACATGTTAGCCTCTGCGGCTTAACCCAAATAAAACTATGTTACACATCATCTGGTCCATTATTGTCGGCTTCATCGTCGGATTGATTGCACGCGCTATTATGCCGGGCGCTCAGCAGCTCGGTTTTATCATGACCACCGTGCTCGGTATCGCTGGTTCAATCGTCGGCGGACTGATTGCTCGCCTGTTTTCCAAACCGGAACCGGGTTCCACGTTTCACCCGGCGGGTTTCATCCTCTCGATCATCGGCGCAATCATTTTGCTCTTTATCTGGATAAAATTGGCGGGCTGACGAAGGCATTTGCGAACCGCTATCCTGGTCGAAGCGCTTCTACGCCCTCACGCAACCGTTCGAAAACGCTGACGAAAAGCTTTTTGTGACAAGGGGAAGAATTGCGGAATGCGGAACGCGGAAAAATCGACAAAAGGCAGAAGGAAGAATGGAGCGCGCGGGACGCGCGACACAGAAGGCAAAGTCGCGATGGTAGCGACGAGCGAGCGCGGGCGGCAAGCGAGTTTCAATTAAGGAGTAGGACGGAGACGGGATTATTTCGTTTTACGCCAGATGACGTCCTCGTTGTTACGGCGATCGATCAGCGCGTCCACTTTGCCATTGGTATTGCACCGAAAGAGGATTCTGCCTTCGACACCTTTGCGGAAGAATATTTCTGATGTTTCCGGGAGCAGTTGTTCTTTCTTGCCGTTCCGTTCGACAAATAGCTTGTCGCCTTCGGCAATGACGGACCGCGTTTGGCCGGGTGCCAGTTCGTACGTGCCGATGTAGTCAGCAAACTTTTTTGGATCCGCTTTGCCCACGGCCGGATCTTCGTAGTAGCGATGTGCCTGGCTGGCGATGATCTGCCAATTGCCGTTGCGCTGGAGCCAGGTGTCAGTGATGTGATAACGCGCTTTCAGGTTTTGGCCGAAGATCGTCTCGGTCTCGTCAGCGTCGTAACTCAGGATGGCAGTGTTGCCGATAATCCGGCTCTGAGGGTTCTCGATCTTAATGGTTCCAGAATATCCAGCCGGCAGCCCGGTGATGTCGGCGATCAATTTTGGCTTGTCGAAAACGCGTCCTTTTTCGTCGGCGAAGACGCAGTCGTCGGCAAAGTATTTTTTCCACGGCGCTCGATTGCCCGAGCCGATGGCGTCGTAGAGCTCCTGAGTGCGACGGACCAGTTCCTCCTGGGTAATGGGGACATCCCCGGCGCAGGCCAGGGTTACCGCGAAGAACAATGTGACGAGCGGGCACAGGCGGCGTTGCTTACGATTCATGAAAACCGATTCTGCGCCGGGGCGTCTCGGGCGGTGGAGGTGGCGGATTCAGGATTTGCATAATCTCTTGCAAAACCTGCACAATCGCGACTTCGTGAACGTCCAGGCGAGACGTGAGCTTTTTCTCCAGCGCAGCAAGTTTCCGCGCGAGCTCACGGGTGCCGAGGAGCGTTTCGCGCATCTTGACGAAGGCGCGGATGACGAACACGCTCATCTGAACGGCGCGCTTACTGCGAAGGACATTCGCAGCCTGCAATGCGCCGTGTTCTGTGAACGCATAGGGGCGGTACGCAGCGCCTCGGTGTTTGCCTGAACTCATCGCAAATTGCGATGAGTTACCCGGCTTTGACATCGCATTTTGTGATTTCAAAGAATCAAACTCCTCGCGCGTGAGTTGAAACATAAAGTCCGGCGGGAAACGGTGCCGACTTCGTTTGATTGCTTCGTTAAAGCGGAATGTAGGGACACCATAGATTTTCGCCAGATCGCGATCCAGCATTACGCGCACGCCCCGAATCGTGCGAATCATTCCGTCAATCTGCTCGACTGAAACAGGCGATTGGAATTTTTCCGGCATATAATCTTCAGGTCACAATTTGTGACCTTGAAAGATTAGTCACCCTCCATCCAGCATTGGTTTCACTGCAACTGATTAGGTCGGCAGCCCATGCCGGGCGAAAAGTTCCATTTGGTCACAAAAACGATCGAGCTCGCCAAGGGTGGTATAAACGTTGGGCGTGATCCGGATGCCTTGAAATT
>QHOF01000516.1:2179-3144 GCA_003219335.1 Verrucomicrobiota bacterium
TGTTTGTCGAATAGATATTTCGTCACCGCCTCGGGATTGGTGCCCTCGATGTGCACATTGGCGATTGCGCATGATTGATTTGGATCGAACGAAGTGTTGAACCGAATCGTCGGCACGTCTCTGAGCCGGTTCATCCAGTAACGGGATAAGTAACGCAGCCGCGCTTCCTTGCGTTTGCCGCCTATCCCATTGTGAAACAGGAGTGCTTCGCCGATGGCGAGCTTCGGCGCGGCCGAGTGTGTGCCGATCTCTTCGAACTTGCGGATGTCGGATATCTGTTTGGCTTCCGCGGCCATGAGCGGCCAGAGTTTGTCGATCTTATCACGCTTCACGTAAAGCATGCCGGTGCCTTTCGGCGCGTATAACCATTTGTGCAGACTGGTGCCGAAGTAATCGCAACCGAGATCTTTCTGTTTGAAATCGAACTGGGCGAAGGAGTGGGCGCCGTCCACGATGGTCTCAACGCCGCGCGCACGGGCGAGATCGCAGACCGCTTTCACCGGAGTGATCTGGCCGGTGATGTTGATCATGTGGGAGATGAGGATGAGTCGGGTGCGGTCGGTGACTCCTTTTTCAAACGCGACGGTGATCTCATTGAGGTTCTTCGGCGGAATCGGAATCTGAATGAGTTTCAGTTTGAGGCCTTCGCGTTTCTCCCGCTGACGCAGCGTAGTGAGCATCCGCGGGTAATCCTGGGTGGTCGTGAGAATTTCGTCGCCAGGCTTGAAGTCCATGCCCATGAGCAGAATCTCGAGCGACTCGGAAGCGTTGCGGGTGATCGCGATCTCTTCCCGGTCGCAGCCGAAGAGTTCGGCCAGGCCGGTACGAATAGTTTCCGATTGCGGCTCGAGGATTTGCCACATCGTGTACGCGGTGGCGTCTTCCTGTTCCCAGATGTAACGCACCAATGCTTCGGTGACGATCCGCGGACTGGGCGAAACGCCGCCGTTGTTCAGGTTAATGAT
>QHOF01000512.1:0-571 GCA_003219335.1 Verrucomicrobiota bacterium
TGAACCCCACCGATAAGAAAAAGGGCGAGAAGTGAAAGCCTTGTAACCCTAAGCGCTTGCGGCGCTTTTGTTGTTTCTGTGCCGTTGGTGCTCATCCTAAAAGGTCCCAGTTTTTGCCCCTCAAATCCCATAAAAACCGGAACGGTCCGGTTCACGATGATGGGTTCTTTTTTTCTTTCGGTCGGGGCTACCCCCCGGTTTTCACCCCCCAAAAAATATTTGAGTTAAAATGGAACTCCTAAGATGCCCTCACTGCAATCACTGGCGCTGTCTCGAGTGCGCGGACAATTCCGGCTCATGGCTTTCCTGCTGCAAGTGCGGAAACAGGGCATTGGCCGGGCAGTGGTACCAAGACAAAGCCAAAGGCCGACCACATGACTTAGAGCATTCGCCCCGCCTGGGTACAGGCAGGCCACCCGGCGCGAGCAGCCAATTGCTGGAAGCCTAATCCAATTCCTCGAGCGTTACGGTATTCCCCTGAACGCGTTTAGCAGGCACAAGACAATATCAACGTGGGCCATACGTCAGGCGCGCGCCAGCGTAAGAAGTTTATCAGTGGGGCAGGAGACTC
>QHOF01000512.1:593-2271 GCA_003219335.1 Verrucomicrobiota bacterium
TCGACGTGTGACCCGCCAGCGTTGGGAACTCGAATGGGTGAACCCGCCGTACAAGCCGAGCTGCGCGATGAAGTTAAGCCACTGTCACGGCGGGCTACTGCCCGGATCTTGCCCCCGGCGATGGAAGGAATGTATTCTCAACGGGAAAGACTGGGAAACAATAGAAGAGATCCACAAAGCAAATGCAGAAGAGAAAAGGATTTCACCCTGACTCTAGCGTGAGGTCGAAAAAGTGGCGGGCTAAACAGGGAAAAGCGACGCTTACCTACTTAAATCCGAGTAATGGTTGCGGCGCCAAAAGCCGAAGCGTAACGCAAAAACAAGCCGGTTTGGAAATTGGTTCGTAGCTGCATAACGTATGGATTTTCAGAGGCAAAGAGGCGAGGCTGGTGGCCTGGTGGTTAAATGAAGCAGCGCTCAACGGCCATATAATTAACAGGCGAGATACCTTTTACTGAGTGTTAGAAGTCTTAGACAGAGCCTCTTTTACAAGGTCGGAAAATATTCCAGCCTCAAGACCGTGAGCTTTGCCTTCCTGTGGACGGTAAATCTGCGGTATCAGTTCTAATGCTTGAGCTAGGGCATGAATGGCCTCTCGCACTTCGGCGAATTCTGATTGTACGTCATCCATATTGCTTCCCTTACTTTAAGAGTTGGACGACTTCCTTTAACAATTATACAATGACTTGTCCTGGTATTGCTAATAACGCTTAAACGGCTGAAATCGCGGGACTAGGATAAGAGAATGATTTGGTTAGAGACTTTGCGCGGTAGAATTAAGGTCGAGGTGAGAACGGGATTGAGGGGACCACACCTCACTATGCGCGCGTGCGATTTTTTCCAAGGCTCTGGGGCTTGCATAGGCGCGCACATCATACGGGAATCCCAGTGAAAAATGACTATAGCATCGCTAGTTTTTTTCCCAGTGCCTTCTAAATTCCTCCGCCTTCTGCGACATACCCGCATTCTTAAGCGCATCCAATATTTCTTGGCGGCGTTGCTTTTCATCTACGCCGGGATTTAGTTCAATCCATTCCTTTATTCTTGGTAGAACCTCAAGGTTAAATTTCATCTCATCATCAAGCGCTTAAGCGAGTGCAGCAATTGTTGATCCTCGTGAGAATGTTTTATCTCTCTTTTTATCCACCTTACTAGCTCCGACCCTATTGACCACCCTATCGCAATCAATATCCCTACAAAGACCCATTTCAGGATGAAAATGATAACATCCAAAATTTCGCTCCCATTGCCGGGGCTACGAAAAAGAATAGCGGGATTAGATCCTAGTTGCCCTCAGCATCTTTATCCCGCTGCCGTTTTTCTATTACCCGGCGTTGTCGGGCAGGACTTCATATTTCAAAATGGTGAACTCTTGCATAACTCGGTCGACTCCGTCGCCCTCGGTAATTACTAACTTTTCGTCTACGCTTGCCTGCTCATAGATATCTAAGAACTCATTACGCTTTCCCGCAGGCGGAAAGGGACTGGGAATCATCATCCGCCCGACCTGAAGATGACAGGCGTCACGTCCGGTATCGGCCTCATGGTCAGCCGACTTATAAAAAGAATAGACAACTGTCATCGCTTTATGTAAGAGCGATTCGCAAGAGCAGCTAGAGCGCCTTTTCGGGGCCAAAACCGAAACCTTTTCCGAAACCCTAAGCGATGGAACCGATGA
>QHOF01000513.1:0-340 GCA_003219335.1 Verrucomicrobiota bacterium
TGCTTTGCGGTTTGAAAGGCGCTCTCTAAGCCTTTGGCGTCGGGTTGAGTCTCGATCTCCTCCAATTTTAGCTTCAGCGCCACAGCCGCAGGTCTGATCTCTTTCACTTGGAGGTCTCTGCCTGACGGCAACCGCAGAAATCCAACTCGGGCGAGCTTGGGGACCACGTCCTTAAGTATCTCTAGCCTTTTCGTGTCTAGTTCAAATGCCAAACCCGAGTTCCCGGTGACATTGCCTCCCGGTCGTGCCAGACTGGCAACTAAACCTTGTCCCACGGGGTCCGCAACATTCGCCATCACGATGGGAATAGCCGTTGTCGCGTTCTTGGCCGCTAACGCAG
>QHOF01000513.1:532-2655 GCA_003219335.1 Verrucomicrobiota bacterium
CCCTGTCTGCTGCGCGTGAGCCACAGCCCCACCGAAGGCGAATGTGAGAGCGATAGCAAAGAGTCCCGCCCATTTTAGATTTTGGATACTTCGACTTAACTCAGTACAGGTTTTAGATTTTCGATTATCGGACCGAAAACTCGAAGATCGCGTCCAGGTTTTCTCATGCATTTGTTGTTCTCCACAATCTAAAATCGGCAATCGAAAATCTAAAATGTCCTCTGATGACCCGATCCGCCCGCACCAGCACGTTGGGCGGAATTGTGAGGCCGATCTGTTTCGCCGTCTTCAGATTGATCACCAGCTCAAACTTCAACGGTTGCTCCACGGGCAAATCACCCGGCTTTGCGCCTCAAATTTTTATCCGGGTCGTTTCAATTGCTGTCTCCGAGCTACTCCAACCCTTTTTGCTTCAGCCAGTCCTGTTGCTTCTTTTCGATTTCCTGATTGTGTTGTCTAAAGGTCTTCCCGGCAACACTGGGCTCAGCCGGAGGAGTAATCTCGTCACCGAGGCGCTTCATCTGCCGGTAATCAAAGCCATCCAAAATCTTGAGAGCAAGATCGACCCACCTGGAGGAAAAGTTTTTTAACCCCGCCGCCCCAGCGGCTGCCGTCGCGAGACGAGGCGAACCCCAATACCCAGGCCAGTCGTCGGCCTTTGCGATCTCGACGCGATGTTTCTGATCGCGAGCGGGGAGAGGCGGCGCACTCTTATAAGCGGGATTGACCAGATCAGGCCGCAAGAAAAGAATAGTGTTCGTTTCACTCACCCCCGCATGTGTTGATGCGGCGTCTTCTCGCTGTTCCTCTTCACTACGCACGTTTTGTCGAGGCTGCGCGAAGATGAGCGCCGCCAGATGAACCATGTGTCCTCCGTAGATGTCGTGAAAGTAGTCGCCAGCCTGATTGAGAACGCGGCTGTTAAACGGCGCACGGTGTGAATGCACAACAAAGACCCAGCGAAACCCCTGCTCGCCTAAGTCAGTCGCCAGGTCCAAAAAGACAGCCCGTAGTGTTGAAGGCCGAACGGTATAAGAACCGGGGAACACGTACTTCTGGCCAAGGTTGTTGGCCGGGTAGGTGCCCAAGGGGATAAGAGGAAAGATCAGCACTTTCCATCCTGGCCTCTCGACAATCGCATTGGCAAGGGCCTCTGTCAGCCGCTCATCTCTATAGCCGTCCGTAAACGACGGCAGGTACGGGCCGTGCTCTTCAAGGATGCCTCCGGGTAGAAGCACGACCGTCTTCTCTCGATCGAGCGCTTTGATCTGCTCCGTGTTCATCTCCTTGACGTGGTAGATCTGGGCAAATGCCTGGCTGGCAAACATAATGACTCCAATAAAAAGCAGACGAATCGGGTAAGAGAGTGCACGCATTGCGATGGTATTCATGGCCTGATCTCCTTGTTCAAATAGACAGACATGGCCGTCTCGGTCGACATAAGCTGACGACTGTTTCGTGCCTGATTCTATTTCTTTACTTGATCACCTTATCCGCTCTGGCCAGCACATTCGGCGGAATCGTCAAGCCGATCTGCTTCGCGGTCTTGAGATTGATGACGAATTCAAACTTTGTCGGCTGCTCGACCGGCAAATCGGCGGGCTTGGCGCCTTTTAGAATTTTGTCCACGTACGTTGCCGCACGGCGGAAGCCCTCGGTATCGCTGGTGGAGTACGAAACCAAGCCCCCAGCTTCGACCATATCGTTCCCCTCGCACATACATGGCAGCCGATGCTGAATAGCGAGTTCCACGATTTCCTTTGCTGAACGGCGGATCACTGGACTTCGCACCACTACCAATGCGTTAGCGTCTTGATTGGTCATTTTGTGAAACTCCCCCATCACATCGAGCTTCGGGGCGCGCACCTCGATCGGAAAAAGAGCAAGCTTCAGCATTGGCGCCGCCGCCTCATAATCCTTCAAACCCTCGATCGAACTTTCGTCGTCGCCAGCCAACAGCACACCAACGCGGGAGATCTTTGGAGCTACGTCCTTGAGCACCTCCAGACGTTTTCCGCCAAGCTCTCGGGTTAATCGGGAAACACCCGTGATATTTCCTCCCGGCCGTGCCAGACTCTTCACCATGCCACTCGCAACCGGGTCCACGTTAGAGATGATGATAA
>QHOF01000514.1 GCA_003219335.1 Verrucomicrobiota bacterium
AAAGGCAAGCCCTTCTGAATCCGGTGAATCAATTCGGTCGGGTGCGTAGCTTTTCCAATTGGCGTCTTCTTTGGGAGAGTTGCCGTTTTCATAAGTCGCGCGCCTAGTTCAATTGAAACAATTTAATGACTCAATTGAGCCAGGTCAACTCAATTGCATCTGTTCGACAGATTCTCGGGAGAGCAAGACTTGGGTTCCGCAGCGCTCTGAAGTTTTAGGCCCGCGAATCACGCGAATAGACGCGAAGACAAATCTTTCAGATATCTTCTTCTCAGCATTCGCGTTCATTCGCGTAATTCGCGGGTTATTACTACGCAGCGAGCGCGCAATTCGTGGAAGTCCACCGGTTTCGTAAGGTGGAAATCGAACCCGGCTTTCTTCCCGCGCTCAATGTCCTCCGTTGCGCCAAAGCCGGTGAGCGCTACCGCTTTGAGGGATCGTCTTCGCTTGGCCTGCGTAATTACCTCGTAGCCGCTGCCGTCCGGCAGAGCGATGTCGCACAGGACGGCATCGAACTCTTTCGAGTCGATGATCTTCAGCGCCTTTTCCGCGCCATCGGCCACGGATATTTCATGTCCAAAGTGACTAAGAAGGCGGGACAACGCTTGAAGTGTGTCGCTGTGATCCTCGACCACCAGGATACGCAAACGCTTCCCTGAATTATACGAAGCCCTCGTTCGCTCGTCGCTCATGCTCACCGCTCCCGCGAAGCCTATAACCCGATTTTCCGCCGCGTCCAGATGGAATTTGCGCAACGTAAAAGCGAAAATCCTACAGCTGGAAAAATGTTCGCAGCCGATGCAGGAACGTCGCCGTGTATTGGCGTTGCTTTAAGACTTGGTCGTCGGTGCGCGTAGCTTCTTTCAGGATTCCTTCGGTTTCCATTTTTCGCTGGGCAAGCAACTCGCTCAACTTCTCAAGGCAGCTGGGTGCGGCGCGCAGCACTTCGGCCATGACGGGTTTGCCGATTTCCATGACATAGCAGTCGCCGTCGGCCCGCACTGTTGCGCTACGTGGTTCGCCGGTGAGTAGCGACATTTCGCCAAAACAATCGCCTGCACCTAGCGTCGCTACTTGAATTGTCGAACCATTTTTTGAAACAGAGACGTTCGCTGCGCCGCGCAGCAGCACGAACATCGAGTCGCCCGGCGAGCCTTCCTCGATCACCGGTTCGCCGCGACCGAAATAATTAAGACGCGCCTGCTTGACCAAATGATTGAGTTGTTCGTCGGAAAGACACTCGAAGAGTAGTTCCTCGCGCAAGATGGACAATGCCTCAGCCTGGTCTTCCTGAACGGGGCGCGCTGCTTTGCGCTCCACGTGCAATGTGCGAATGGGAAAGGGAATGGTGATGCCCCGGCGCTTCAGCTCGTACCAAACGTTCGTGCGAATCGCGTCGTTGATCTCGTTGATCCTGGAATGATTGCCCATGTAGAACTTGATTTCGTAGATCACAGCGAAATCCGCAAAATCGACCAAAAAGACTCTTACCTTTGGCTCGGCCAGAACGCCGTCAGCCGTAGAAGCTGCTCGATACAGGGCGTCCTTCACGCGATTGGGTGGGTTCTTATATTCCACTCCAACGCGAATCCGCATGGCGTGGACTTCCGTCGGATAGTGGAGATTGACGATCTCGTGGTTCACCATCTCGTTGTTCGGGATGTCGAGATAAATGCCGTCGTTCGTACGCAGTCGCGTCGAACGCCAGTTAATCTCCATCACTTCGGCAAAGCGCTCGTGTACTTGTAGCCAGTCGCCCACCTTGTAAGGCCGGTTAATTTGAATCGAAATGCCGCCGATGATCCCGGCAAAGAGATTCTGTCCAGCGAAGCCGAGGATGATTGCGACCACACCCGAGCCCGCCAGCAGTCCTTTTAATTGCGCTTCGGCATGGTAGCCGTAGCTCAGGACAAAAAGCAGGACAATCAAGAAAATAATCCCGCCAACGACCTCACGCAGAAAATGCGGAATCGGTGTCTGCCGTTTCGTTTCGAAATAAAAATCCCAAATGTAGCGATTGATCAGAGCGACGACCAACGCCGTGCTTAACAGAATCGCTGCTGCGCCAACATGATTCCGCCACGGCGCATGGACTCCGTACACGACGATGGCGGCATAGAAGGCGAGTATCAAACAGGAGAGCCGAAACAGCAGGCCGAGTCGCACACCGGCGCGGTGCTTCAGGAACCGTCCAATGCACAGAGCGATAAAAAACGTCGCGATAAACACGATTGCGGTGATCGCGTCGCGCTCTGCTTCGGGAACGGCGTTGAACATCAAGCCGGAAGTATATCAAAAAGCCGTTCGCTTGAAAGCCGCAAAGCAGCTGCCACCCTGTCTCTGCAGCATCATCATTTTGGCGGCGCGATGATCAGCCACGCCCAGCCAGCAAGGAAACAAAGCCCGCCGACCGGAGTGACAGGCCCGAGCCAGTCCCGCGCCTGCGGGATCAGCGCAATGAGATAAAGACTGCCGCTGAAAAGAAAAATCCCGGCAAAGAGCAGCCACCACGCGCCACGGTTGATGCTGCCGAAGAGTGCGAGAACAAGCAGCGCGATAGCATGAATGAAATGATACAGGACGGCCTTGTTCCAGACATCTAACATACCGCGCGTTTCGAGTGTCGCTCGCAAGCCATGCGCCCCGAACGCTCCCAGCGCCACTGCGAGGAAGCAAAGCACAGCCGCAATTCGGATGTACATCATGGCGGTGACCGGCGGACACCAACTCTAGCTGTATGCAGCGTGCGATCAATTCGCACCTTCTGGTGTTGCGTAGCGACACGCGTGAGCCAATAGGCCCGGCCATTCATGCGTTCACTGTTTCCACCGCAAGCCGCTTGAGACACAGAATCTGTGGCAACTCGCTAAAATCGGGTCGCTTTGTATTGGTGGATCGTCGTGGGTACAGTCAGAGTGGCGAGACGATGTTTGGAATTCCTGCTTGGCTTCCCACTTTGCGATACGCGAAAGCAAAATCCCGCAGCTGGCTGGCTCCTTTGGTGGCCATGTCGCTGTTACATTCGCTTCTCGCGGAAACGCCGATGCAGGAGACGGCGGTCGAGGCGATGGCGATGCTGAGGATCCCTGCGTCGCGTTTTCAAAACCGTTCGCCCGAGCGATTGTCGATTTATCTTGACCGCGGGATTGGCCCGGATGATGCCGCGGCAATCGCGCTTTATTCGAATCCGGCGCTGCGGGCGATCCGCGACCGCCGCCGCCTGGCTGCGGCGCAATTGATTCAGGCGGGAATTTTGCCGAACCCGGTGGTTTCGTACGAGCGCGACCTTGTGAGTGGCGGGAACACGGCAGGAACTAGAGACGGCTACACCTTCAGCGCCGGTTGGGAATTCAGCGCGCTCATTCCGTTTTTGCCGAAGCAAACTGCAGCGCGGAGAAATTTTCAGTCAGTGGACCTGGACGTCGCGTGGCAGGAATGGCAGATCGCAGTGAACGCGCGCACCGCCGTTTTCCGCGTGCTCGGTTTGGATGCGCAGCTCGGACGCGCGCGCGAAGCGACCAGCGGCCTGGAACAGAGCGCCGAAGCGATGCGGAAAGCGGTGGACGCGCATGAGAAAACAGTGCTGGATCTCTCGGCAGTCGAATCGGCCGCTCAGGATTCGCGCGCGACAATGCTTGGGCTGGAGCAGGAATTCGAAAAGCAACGTCTTGGTCTCAATAAAATACTGGGAGCGGCGCCTGGGATCAAAATCGCATTGCGCGCCGGTCTGACTTTACCGGCACGCCTCGAACCGCCCGATCAACGCGAATTAATTTCCGATTTGGAATCGCGTCGGCTCGATCTCCTCGGATTACAGCGCGGTTACGAGAGTCAGGACGCGACCGTGCGCGCCGCCATCCTCGCGCAATTTCCCAAAATGTCGGTCGCGTTTAGCAAAGCCACGGATACGACCAACGTTCAGACGACCGGGTTCAACATCGCGGTAGATGTGCCGATTTTCGATCGTAACCAGGGTAACATCGCGGCCGAGCGCGCAACGCGCCAAAGATTGCGTGACGAGTACAACCAGCGCGTATTCGAGGCGGGTTCCGATATTGCGGTTGCGATCGCCGATATTCGTTCATTAAATCGGCAAATAGCTGCCGCCGAAGAAGCGCTGCCGACGTTGGAAAAACTCGTTAGCTCCGCGCAAACGGCGGTCGAGCAGCGAAACGCTGACGTGCTCAGTTATTACACCGCGCGCAGCAATCTGCTGCAAAAACGAATTCAATTGATCAAGCTCCAGGAGCAATTGCTCGAAGCGCACACCGCGCTGGAGATCGCTTCGGGGCGTTATCTCCCTATGAACAGAACGTTGCAGCCCAGATGAAAAACAAACGACTCATCATCGGCGCGATCGCGGTCGTGTTGATCGTCGCCGGCCTTGCCTGGATCGCACAGCGATTCGAGGTTGGAAAAAACGAAAAAAAGGCTGGCCCGGTTCCACAGGTGCAGGTCGCGAAAGTGGAGCGAAAAACCATCAACGAAAAAGTGATCGTTTATGGAAGCGTGGTCGCGCAGCCCGGTAAGACGCATTCCGTTTCGATCGCCTTCGAGACGCGCGTCCGCCACATTCTCGTCGCGCCAGGCCAGTTCGTGCAGGAAAACGATCCTTTGATTGAGATTGAATTGAGCCCGGGCGCGCAAGTGCAGTTTCAACAGGCAAAGAACGCCGCGGAAGCCGCGCGCAAGGAACTGCAACAGACCCGGGAGCGTTTCAACTTGAAGCTGGCTACAAATCAGGAGCTGAGCGCCGCGGAAAAAACTGCGCGTGACGCAGAGGCGCAGCTCACGGCTTTGCAACGCGCGGGCGCGGGAGGCGATAACCGCATCCACTCGGACATGTCGGGCGTGATCGCCAAAGTGGACGCGCAAGACGGACAGATTGTTCCACCTGGCGGGCCGCTGGTGGAGATCGTTGCCGAGAA
>QHOF01000518.1 GCA_003219335.1 Verrucomicrobiota bacterium
ATGGTTAAAAGCCTTGCTCCTGCTAAAGGGGGACCAGCGAATCATCGTCATCAACGTTCCATGGTACTTGAGTTCATGACAGCTGGACCTCATCGTTGCCAAGTTCCATCTTTCCTAGGTTAGCGCCATCTCATCAGCTCAAGGCAACCGCGACAAGTACCTCAATTGCAGCTAGAGGATTGCTTTACGAAGGGCCGCTACGAATCGGCAAGACCGTCAAAGATTTCGCACCGCGCACTGACAAAAATTGCTGGCGCTTCTTTAAAGTCGGAGCTAAACTGCCCTCGCCTATTTCAATTTCAGGGGGAGAAGGGCCCATGGGTAACTTATCGCACCGAGCGGTGGATCGATTGGTGATTTTACTTACGGCTGTTTGTTTGACGCTGACCGTGTTGGAACGCCATGCGGAAGCGCGCGCTGGAGCTTGCCCGCTCATGGGAGCGGGAGTTGATGGATCTCCGTAACCAAGGACGACGGAACTGCATCGAGAACATCGCGCTTCGCAACACAGAGATCACTGAAGCCTGCACCGAACAAAGCCAGGATTACATCACCGTTCACGTGGAGGCAAATCTGGAAGACTTTACTATTGACGAGAAGAGCGGCATAACAGTCGCTGGCAGTAAATCAGATTTAGTTGATTTTGAGGAATTTTGGACTTTCTCACGCCCGGTTGGTCCTAACCGCTGGAAGCTTACAGCTGTCCAACAACCGTGAGCAATCTGCCGCAAAAATTGTACGCGATCACAATAAAGTTGTCAGAAATCTGGGCGTGGTAAAAAAATAGAAATAGATTCGCCCTTCAGGAACGCGAGAGCGGTAGAACCATTTGACAGTCCTTGGAAGGAGCAGGTGATGACTACGCGCGTACGGGTTGAGGCATTGGTAATCGCTCTGGTGCTTTGCGCCGCGGTAACGAAAGGTAAGGCTGCCAATCAGGAACCCATCGATGGAATCTCCGACAACAGCTTTCTCGTCGAAGAAGCTTACAATCAAGAACCTGGCGTCGTGCAGCACATCTTCAACGCCGTCTATTTGCGCGATCCTCACCGACATGGCTGGCCTTTTAATTTCACTCAAGAGTGGCCGCTCTTCTCAGTACAACACCAGCTCTCCTATAGCATTGTTTCTTCTTACCTATGGGAAGAAGGACAATTGCAGAGCGGACTAGGAGATATTCTCATCAACTACCGCTACCAAGCGTTGGAAGAGGGCTCAACAAGTCCGGCTTTTGCACCACGATTCAGCCTTATTCTTCCGACCGGGAGCCGCGACAAGGGAACGGGCAACGGCGTGGTCGGTTATCAGTGGAGCCTGCCGTTAAGCAAAAAAATCTCATCGCGGTTCGCTCTCCACTTCAACTTGGGACTCACCTACCTCCCCAAAGTGCGCGTGCCGTTGGATTCGCCGGCCAATCCACTGTCCCCCAAACGTTCGCTTGTCTCATATAACCTGGGAGCAAGCGCTATTTATGCGCTATCTTCGACTATACACCTGATGCTCGAATGGATTGGAACCTCAGAGCAGAGCCTCGACGGCCAGGGAAAAAGGGATCGCGAGTTTAAAGCGCTGCTGTCGCCGGGAGTACGTGCGGCCGTGATCAATAAAGAAAACCTGCAATCGGTCATCGGGGTGGGATTCCCCATCGGCCTTAACAGCGCGGCGAACAATTACGGCGTCTTTTTGTACTTTTCCATTGAGCACAAGATCTTCTAGGAAGTTTCCTTTGAGATACTCGGCAGACATCTCTGATGGTTCCGAAAATATCATGTTTGAAAACTTTCCAGATGACTAGGAGCATCCGCGATATAAAATCGGAACACCGGCGAAGTTTACACTTAACAGACTCCTCACCTGAAATATTCGGAGTGGCACATATCTTTAATTTTTGAACGAATCATGAATCGAACCAGTTTTGTCCTTGGAGGGTTAAGTCTTGTCATTCTCGGGGCTTCCATGGGATGGGGAGCAACACGTTTGATCGGTAAAGATTGGGAGGAAGCCAAGCAACTCTACGCTGACGCGTGTGCTTCTTGCCACGGCGACGATGGCAAGGGACAGGTCTCCGGCTTGGGTGTTACAGTGGAGCTCCCAGACTTCACGTGGTGCGCATTCAATTCGGAAGAAAGCGATCGAGACTGGGCCCTTGTTGTTGCCGAAGGCGGACCAGCAGCGGGGCGTTCTGAGCAGATGCCTTCTTTTCACGGCGCGCTGACAGAACAACAGATCAATCAAGTAATCGCTTACGTTAGAACGTTCTGCACCGAAGATTGGCCATCGGGCGATCTCAACTTTCCCAGGCCGCTTGTCACTGAGAAGGCTTACCCTGAAAACGAGATCGTTTTAAACTGGAATTTCGGCCGAACCCCCAACAAACAGCGAGACACTCAGTTCGTATGGAGCTTCGAGAAGCGTATCGGATCCCGAGGTCAGATTGAGCTGAATATTCCTTTTTCGATCAGAGATCCTAGGGACGGTGCGACTGTTGGAGGAATCGGAGACGTCGAGGCCGGGGCAAAATATGTTCTCTACGATAACCCGGAAACTCTCTTTATTTTGAGCGGAGGACTCGAACTCGGCATACCGACAGGAAACTTCCGTCGCGAGTTA
>QHOF01000064.1 GCA_003219335.1 Verrucomicrobiota bacterium
TGTTGCTTCTGATGGCGACTCTGATTGGCGCCGCGGGAGTCGCCGTGGCTGCAGCGTTCGGCCTCGAATACTTCAACAGGACCCTGCGAAACGAGGGCGATATAGAGGAACAGCTCGGATTGCCGGTTTTGGCCACGATCCAGTACTACGGCGACTTGCGTCCTGTTCCTGTCAAATAGCAGACAACAACGTTTAACTTCGGGAGGTACAGTGAGCAGAACATTCGATGCGCTGATAAAAGCCGAAGGGGCGTCGAACGCCCAAAAACGCCGAGGAGGTCCAAAAAGCCGCACGGTCAACTTCAGTCCCTTAAGCGTGTTCAAGGGCAAAAGGCGGCCGATCAAAATCGATTTTGATCTGGACCCCTACGTCGAGGAACAATATCAAAAACTTCGCCTCCACCTCCTGCCGAACGCCAAGCGTGCTGCCGCCATCAAAGTGGTTATGGTGGCCGCCACGGATCACGGGGAAGGGGGAACAACGACCGCGGCCATATTGGCATCAACTCTCGCCCGATCGGCCAATTCAAAGATCTTGCTCATTGACGCAAACCTTAGAACCCCGGCCCTGGAGGAAGTATTCGAGCAGGGGGACGGTTACAAGCTGATGGGACTTTCGGATAGGGTCTTATCCGAGACGCCACTGGATCAAACCATTTACGAAACAGATATCGCGAATCTGTTCTTCATGCCCTGTGGCAGAGCGGTTACATCTCCGTCCTATGTGTTCGACAATGCGCCGATTGGTGAAATGTTGTCCTCGCTGAGGGAACAATTCGACTTTATCATCTTTGATGGTTCTCCGTTGAGGGACTATTCTGAGTCATCTTTTCTTGCCGAAAAGATGGATGGCGTCATCTTAGTTGTGGAAGCCGAGCGCACGAAAACCGAAGTTGTTCGCAAGATCCGCAAAGATCTCGAATCGACGGGCGTAAACATACTGGGAGTCGTATTGAACAAGAAGCGAAACTACATCCCGAGTTATCTGGAAGGTTTTATATAGTCGTAGAATCAAATCGGAATTTCGAAATTCGAATCTCGAATTTTTTCCTACCTCGCTCCCTCGATTGAGTTTGCTGAGCTTGACGAAAACCCGTTCATACTTCGACACGCTCAGCACGAACGGGGTTGAGTACATGAAAATTCAAGTGTTTAGCCGTTCGCCCTGAGCCGAGTCGAAGGGCTCCTATCGAGTTTTCGCAGTCTTTCACTCGGGATGACGGCCTCGGCCCGTCACCTTAGCCTCCGCGATCCGCCCATGCAGTGTCCGACATTAGGTGAGCTTCCGACGCCTCCATCCGGTAAAACCGGTTGGCCATGGACTGAAGAAAGCCGGCGGCTGCCAAGCCAGACATCGGAGGGATGCCCCTGGCCCTGTATCAGTGTGGTGACTCCGTCTTTCAATCAAGGTGAATTTATCGAGGAAACCATCCGTTCCGTTCTCCTGCAGGGCTACCCAAATCTTGATTACCTAGTGATCGACGGCGGAAGCACGGATAGCTCAGTAGAGATTATTAAGAAATATTCTCCTTGGCTAAGCTATTGGGTCAGCAAACCTGACGCCGGGCAGAGTGATGCAATAAACCGCGGATTAAAAATGGCGTCCGGGGTTTTCGCAACGTGGATAAACAGCGACGACATGTTATATAAAAATGCACTTGCCGAACACGCGTTACGAATCGGCTTTGATAGCAGCGTGGTTTATGTCGGAATCTGCGCCCATACGGATGAAAATGGCAAAATCCTTTCCATGCATCGCGGCAGAATCCATTCCCTGAAAGACCTGCTTCGGATTCCGGAAGTATGGCGCAAGGGCGGTAACATAGTCCAACCCGAAGTGCTGTTTCCACGTAAGCTGGCCCTCGAACTCGGCTGTCTCACTCCTGACAATCATAGCTGTATGGATTATGAATTGTGGGGCAAATTTTTCCTCGCCGGAGCTAAGTTTCAGTACACGGAGGTTCCATTTGGTATGCACCGGCGTCATGACCAGCAGAAAAGTAATGACCTCTCGCGGAGCACTGAATCGCTCAAACCCATCACGATGAGATTCATCAGCCTTGCTGAGGGTCTTTCGGAAGAAGAAAAAGCGTCGATTCGAAACGAGCTTCAGGCATATTTTGCCGCTTATCCGGAGGCGCAGTGGCGGGGATCGGGGCGCCTGGCGCGGTGGGGACTCCCAAAGCCAATTGTGACTGGAGTTCGGAAGTGCAGACAAACGGTGAGAAAGGTGCTTAGGTTCTGGGGGATCGGATTAAAAAATGACATTCGAGGAATTCAGGCCTGACGGGAAAACGCAGCAATGGAGCGCAACACGGTAACGGCTGAATCTAAGAAGGGAGAAATGAAGTCTCTCCTCATCAGCGGCACCTACTTTCCACCCCAGATGGGAGGTATCTCTCAGTTCATGAGAGAGATAAGCTCGGCGCTGGGCCCAGACCTCGTCTGCTGCCTTACGGGCCAGCGCGCAAATGGTGCTGCCATTCGCGAAGATGTTGGACCAAGAGTATATCGTCGGCCAGCGGTCTTCGATGCTAAGGCGAAATATCTTCGGGCAGCGGCCTGGGGCGCAACGATTGCGGAGATTATGATCCGCGAGCGGCCCAAAATCGCTCAACTTGCAACCGCCGGCGAAGGGCCGCTCGGGCTGTGGTTACGAAAGTGGTTCGGGTTGCCTTTCATCGTATACGCCCACGGGAACGAACTGCTGAGTGCGATGCAACCAAGCGGGCAAAAATTACAAGTCGGTTTGCGCCGAGCCGACCGCGTACTTGCTGTCAGCCACTTTACGGCAAATCTCGTTCAGAAATTCGGGGTTTCCCCAGATCGCATTGAGATCGTGCATCCCGGATGCGATAGCGATCATTTTCGGCCACTCTGGCCCAGAATGGATCTGCGGCAAAAGCTATTGGGTGACCGCTACAAAGATAAAATCATTCTTAGTGTCGGCAATCTGGTCGCTCGCAAAGGGCATGACATGGTTATTCGAGGGCTTCCACGGTTACGCCAGACCATTCCGGAGGTGACGTACCTGATTGTCGGGCACGGCTCCTACCGTGTTCAACTAGAGAACCTTGCGACAGCTTTGGGAGTCCGGGACCGTGTGATCTTTGCTGGGCCGTTGGCTGAAGACCTTCCTGATATATACGCCCTAGGTGACGTATTCGTGATGCCGAGCCGTGAGCAATTAGAAGAGTGCGATGTCGAGGGCTTTGGAATGGTCTTTCTCGAAGCCAGTGCCTGTGCCAAGCCGGGGGTCGGTGGCAGATCCGGCGGGATTCCTGATGCGATCGTCGATGGCGTTACTGGATTGCTGGTGAACCCTCACGATTCTGAAGATATTGCAAATGCCCTTGCGCGTCTTCTTAGCAATAGCGATCTCGCAACTCGGTTTGGCCAAGAAGGCCGCTCCTGGGTTGTCAAATACTTCGATTGGGTGCGCGTTGCTGACCGAGTGCAAGGAATTTTACAATCAGTATTAGAAGAAAAATCGTTCCGTGGTTTAGCGCGCGGCGCATATTCTCCTCCGCTGACTTGGACTCCTAAAAAAGGGAGTGCTCAAGAGACTAATGGACAGGAACGGGACGACTTGCCAAGATCGGCTTACCGCCAACAGTAGTAAGCCTCATTCGCATAATAAGAGCTAAGTTGCAGAAAGACGCGTCCCGAGGCACTTCAAGTCATTCAGAATGGCCAGAACGGAATCCGATTCAGGCTTGTTTTATAAAATCGTTTATCACATCGCAGTACACGATTTGATACTTGCTTCCTTTTTCCGCCGGGATGAAACCTGCTAAAAGTATATTTCTTGTCGTGGGTGCTCGGCCCAATTTCATGAAAGCGGCGCCACTCCAGCAACAACTGGATAGACGCTCAGCGCTGTTTCACACTAGGATCATCCATACCGGACAGCATTATGATGCCGATATGTCAGATATCTTTTTCCAAGATCTTGATTTGCCTCTGCCGGATCACTTTCTCGGCATTGGCTCTGGTAGCCATGCGGAGCAGACTGGGCGAGTCATGATGGCTTTCGAAAGGATCTGCCTCGAAGAACGACCGGATCTCGTCATTGTCGTGGGCGATGTTAACTCGACGATGGCGTGCGCCATAACGGCGAAGAAGCTACGCATCCCTGTAGCTCATGTGGAAGCAGGTCTTCGGAGCCGGGACTGGACGATGCCCGAGGAGGTTAACCGGGTGGTGACGGACAGAATCTCCGACCTTCTCTTTACCCCCTCCCGTGACGCAGACCAAAACCTTCTGCGGGAAGGTGTCTCGCCAGAACGAATCCACTTCGTTGGCAACGTGATGATTGATTCCTTATTGGCTAACCTCCCGAAAACCGAAAGCCGAAACACTCTAGCAAAGATGGGAGTGAAAAAGGGTAGATATGTTACGCTTACGCTGCACCGTCCGAGCAACGTCGATGAACCAAAGGTGCTAGCGGGCATAGTCGACGTTCTAATCGACCTAGCGCATGAGCTGCCCATTATTTGGCCTTTGCACCCGCGTGCCAAAAAAAATCTAAAAGCGTTCGGTATACTAGGGCGATTGGAAAACACTCTCGGTGTGAAAATAACCGAGCCCCTGGGCTACCTCGATATGTTGTCGCTAAACCAGCACGCCCGGATGATCATTACGGATTCGGGAGGTCTGCAGGAAGAGGCAACGGTGCTAGGCGTGTCCTGCATCACTCTTCGTGAAAACACCGAAAGACCTGTCACGGTGGAAGCCGGGTGCAACAGAGTTGTCGGAAGCCATCCGGAGACAATCCGAGCAGCTCTTTTTTCTACCTTAAGTATGAATGGACAGAATATTCGTATTCCTGAACTTTGGGACGGCAAGGCTTCAGTCCGCATTGTTGATGTCCTTACGCGCTTCTATTCTTAAGGTTATTACCCCTGTCCATCGCATATCGCCTCAAAGGTTGGCCTGTGACGGTGATTTAGACTTAAAAGAACGTCTACTAGTACGTGACATGACTAATGGTAAGGCCGCAGCTCAGGATAACAATCCAATCATCCCCCATGAATTTCAAGCAGCCTGTAGCGAACGCACGGCGAACAGGCGCCCTAAACTACTGTTTCTGGCGCATGCTTTTCCGCCAGTGCGGGCGATCGGCTGCGTCCGAACATGGAATACCGCAAAGTATCTGGCGAGACTAGGCTGGGAGATCACGGTGGTCACACCGGAACCTTCTGTCTGGCGATACGTGGAAGATACGCAGAAAGTGGAGCAACTAGAACAAGAAGGGATCCGTCGCATCCTCACGAATCATCGGTGGCGTTGGTTATCGCCGGATCCTCTGAGATGTTGGAACGAAGGTCTCGGTTGGATTGTGGGAGGGGTCTGCCGCAGGGCAGCACGCTATCTTGGGGTTGACGATGAAATCGGATGGATCAGACCGACTAAACAAGCGTGTTCGGTTCTGACCGCAGAGGATGTAGATGTGATCCTTGCAACGGGTTCGCCTTTCGTAGCGTTTACGCTAGCCAAATGGCTCTCTGACAGACTCGACCGACCCTACGTACTGGACTACCGCGACCCCTGGACCGAAAATCCCCATGCGGACGCCCTGACCATGCCAGCCACACTTACAATGCGGAAGGAAGCAATGTTACTTGCCGGCTGTACGGCAGTAACAATCGTGTCTCGCTCTTGGGGTTCAGCTATGGCGCAACGTTTCGATCTCGGACCCAAGCTACATGTAATTACGAACGGTTATGATCCGGAAGAGCTCGCAGAGGTGGAGCCCCATAATTTTGACCATCTTGCGATCGTTTACACCGGAATTTTCTATCCACCAAAGCGGGTCATCACTCCAGTCATGGCGGCGCTAAAGCGTCTTAAAGAAATTTCGAACGGCCACAACGCTGAATGGTATTTCCATTACTATGGGGACGGGGAAGCTCACGTGCGCGAAGAAGCTGATCGATTCGGTATAATGGACCGGGTCGTGCTACATGGAAGAGTTAGTCGGACCGAAGCCCTCTCGGCCGTTCGAGGATCAAGCGTTAGTGTGGTCATTACCTCCGTTTTCGCTGAGGATACGCAGGGAGACAAGGGAATAGTGACCGGCAAGCTGTTCGAACTTCTCGGATTAGGGACGCCGATTCTTCTGATTGCGCCTCCTGGCAGCGACGCCACGCAGATTGTCGATGAAACTGGTATGGGACGAGCCTTTGACGGCACGGATATCGAGGGGATCGTCCAATTTCTCTCCAGCATCGCACAAACTGAGCCTAATAAGAGAAGTGCCTGTGCCGACAGGTATTCATGGCCGGTCCTAGCCGCAAAATTGGACAGAATTCTGAGAGGGGTCATCGCACCGAGGTAAGGCGACATGCTAACCAAGACTAAGTCTTCTATCGGACACAAAAAGCAGGTTTTGTCGTGAATATCACAGCGCATCGAGTGACAAAGGTCGGACCTGTCGGGGAGAGAGATCTGAAGCGTGATTTCCCCGCCAATTTCACGTATATCGCCATTCCAGTGGCAGGCATTCCAACCGCTGTGCGGTGGTCCTTCTTACTGTTTGTCTGCACTCTTCCCTTCGACGCCATAGAGTTGCCCGGTATGACAGAGTCTGTAGCAAAGCTTTCTGGTTTATTATTTTTTGCATTCTATTTCATCTATTATGGTCCATTGTCTACGAAGAGATCTTTCCCTTGGCCGTCACGGGCGATGTGGTGGTTCCTGGGATATATTGTTGTTGCCGTGCTGAATGGCCTCTTCCTCGATGAAAAATTCATGGGTGACTTCTTAACACATTGCTTTCAACTAGTGCAATTAGCCGTCTTATTTTGGATCGCCTCGGACCTCTTAAGGGACGAGAAGATGGCGAGAGATGTCTTGCTCGCTTATTCGATTACGTCGGGTCTCGTCGCCGTTGGGAACATACTTCGGGTTCCAGGATTTTATGAGATGTCAGAGGGGAGGGAGTTAAGCCCCGTCACGGTAAATATGGGTTTTGCTGCGTTGATAACTATAGGTTTGTGCCTTTATACCTCTTACAAACACTTCCTGTCTAAGATTGTTTTAGTTGCCTGTGCTTTCTTGATGTTGGTGGTCATGGTGGGAACTGGCACTCGTAGTTTGGTTCTTGGCTTTATGATCGGTAGTTCAGCCTATTTGTTTCCGTATTGGCAGTCTAAACGAACATGGATCGCCATAATCTCCGTCATTCTCTCTGTTGTCGTAGTGCTATATATGATTGCCGGTAACCCGGAGGTCTCGGAACGCTGGCTTAAGACCTATTATGAAGGGGATACATCTGGTCGGGATGAAGTCTATGCCATCACCGGCGACATGATTTTAGAAAAACCTGTATTGGGATGGTCAGTTTCAGGGAACTACGAACTTGGCCGACGTGAGGGCGGACGGTTTTTTTCGATTGCCAGGGATGCGCATAATACCTTTCTCGCCCTGTTACTGGAGGTCGGCTTAGTAGGCGCAACCCCGTTCTGCGTCGGACTATGTTTGTGTGGGCGGTCAGCGTGGAAGGCGCGCCTAGGAAATCTAGGGCTGCTGCCGCTGGCGCTTTTCTTCGGCGTAATGGCCGGCGCCATGACTGGCAACCTCGTGGGGCAGAAGGTACTGTGGCTCTTCCTGGCGCTAACTCTGGCCGCCGTTCCAATCAAGCCCAGGAAATTGGGGAAACAATTCCCTGCCCTTTTGCGGATCAAACTCGGAAGTGACAGGAAGGCAGCCTCACGCTAGCCCAATAACGACGGCCGCTTCATTCAATCTACCGTTCAGGACTTTCTGCTGTTGAGTCTTTATTGCAGTTTTTTTGGCCGGCCCCCAGTATGGTTCTTCACGCGCTGTGGTGTTGGATACGTGAGAAAGAGCATAGGCAACTCTGCGGCGAGCCAGATTCTTTTTTGGGATACCAGGAGAATACGCCTTTTCTCTTTTTCCACAACAACGGGACGGGACCATCGGTTTCGTGTTCGGGCTTTTTGTATAACCTAAATTACAAAATACCTGATGAAGATATCAACAGTTATCACCTTATATAATTTAGAAAAGTATATCGATGATGCTATTCAATCAGTGTTAACACAAACCAGGCAGCCAGATGAAATAATAGTGGTGGATGACTGCAGTACTGATGGCTCCGCTGATATTGTGGCTAAATACAGGCATAGAATTATCCATATAAAACATGACAAGAATATCGGACCATTAAGGAATTCTTTATCAGGATTAAAAGCAGCGACTGGTGATATTGTAGCATTTTTGGATGGTGATGATGTTTGGATGCCCGAAAAACTGGAAGCAATAGAAAAAGAATTTCTGCAAGATGAAGAAGTCGTACTTGTTTCGCATGACTTCAGAGAAGTTGATGAGAATTTGCAGTATGTGCACGATTTGAACATTTCGAATGAAACCAGATTGAACACCCACAGAATAGCAAAAAGCTATGCTAAAAAAGACTGGAGTGACAAGATGCGGGAAGCTATTCTGTTCAGAGAAGGATTTTGGCTGGGGAGCGCCTATGCCGTACGAAGGGAAGCAATACCGCTGGCAAGGTTTGAAACGGTGATCGCCGAACACCCTGCTGCATGTTTATCTTATCTTGATATGACGCTTGGCCCTTTTATAGTAGCATCTAACCCAACCTTTAAAGTAGGATTCGTTAATGATGTTTTATTTAAACACAGGGCTCATGGTAATAATAGCTGGAGCTCAACAAACCTAGAAGGCGAATTGCGCAATATAGAAAGGTGGCAATCGGTGAACGCTACGAGCTATCGTTCGATCGCAGAGTTTCTAACAGATAAAAAAATTCAGGAAAAGTATACTAATATTCACGATGAACTGGAATTAGTAAGACTTCAGTATACAGGTGAAAAACTAAAAGCTATTGGTAAATTCATTTCGCAGTCACCGGCCCTGTTTAAAGAAAAGAAAATAGTGCATGAATTTATAAGACTTCTAGCGACTACTTTTATGGGAGCAGAATTCTTTATCAGGTGGCAAGTAAGGCGAAGGAGCAGATAGTAGTTGCGGATAGCCGCGCAGGCAAATACTGCTCCTAGTCCCTTCTCTATGATAGTGGCCGTTTGCCGCGCGCCTCGACACCATTGCCCCCGTACTCGCACCATATTTCCACCATCCCGAATTGTTCGAGGGTCCGCCGCATCCGCCCTCTGGTCCGGAAACGATTATACCAATCGGTGAGGGAATCATGGGTCTCGAGCAGCACCCACTCTCGCTGTAGCTCCTCGGTCAGATCGGGGTACACACGGTAACAGCAAAGAACCGGCGATAATCTGCTGAGCACCATTTGCGCCGGATAAAAATGCCGCGCCATGTTATGCAGAGGCCAAAGTGTATTGACCAACCGTTCCGTATATCTCATCCCCTTGTCCGCCGGTAAGCGTCACAAATATCGGCGATTCTTTTTAGGTGCAGAAATCCCATTAATGGTTCACATATCACGGTGAGGAAATTTTAAATATGTGCGGAATTGCAGGGTGGTTGGGAAGTTTGCCGGACGGCGAAAACTACACTGAACGCATGGTGAAAGCTCTGCACCACCGAGGGCCTGACGGCCATGGCATTCGGTCATGGCCCGAGGCAACCCTAGTCCACACCCGCCTCAGTATCATCGACCTGTCCCCGACGGGAGCGCAACCGATGGCGAATGAAGACGGAACTGTCTGGACCATCTTCAACGGCGAGATCTATAACCATCGGGAGCTCCGTCACGACCTCAAAGTTCGCGGTCACGTGTTCAAGGGGCACTCAGACACCGAGGTGCTGCCTCATCTCTATGAGGAGGAAGGTCCGGAGTTTGTGAGCAAGTTGCGGGGTATGTTCGCCCTAGCAATTTATGATGCCCGAACCCGAACTTTGCTACTGGCCCGAGATCGTTTCGGGATCAAGCCTCTTTTCTACGCGCCAGGCAAAGATCGGCTTTCGTTTGCCAGCGAGATCAGACCCCTTCTCGAACTGCCTGGCATCGATACCCGACCCGACAAGCAGGCCATCTACGATTTTGCCGCCCTCTTTTACGTCCCCGCACCAGAAACCTTTTACGTCGGTATAAGGGCGCTTCAACCAGGCGAGATGCTGGAGGCTCGTCTGAACATTGACGGGGTTTCATGGAAAACCCGAACCTATCATAGTTGGTCAATTAGCCCTGATCCCGCGCTAACACTAGACCAGGCCACAGAACGGGTTGATGAGTTGGTAACGGCCGCCGTTCAACGGCAATTAGAAAGCGACGTTCCACTTGGCTCTCTCCTCAGCGGTGGGATCGATTCCTCTCTTGTCAGTGTCGCGGCCCAGACGGCCCTGAGCGGCGGGCTTCGAACGTTTAATGTGCGCTTTTCAGAGAAAGAGTATGATGAGACGTGGGCAGCAGTGGCGGTGGCAAAACATATCGGAAGTCGCCACGAGTCGCTGGATATGGATGGCGTCCGAGGAACTTGGGATCACGTAACAGGCCTCCTCCTACATGCCGGACAACCCTTTGCCGATACGTCCCTGTTTGCCGTCAACGCCATCTGCCGGCTGATGCGGCAGCATGTCACCGTTGCGCTCTCCGGAGACGGCGGGGACGAAGGCTTTGGTGGTTACGAACACTACTGGCAGATTGCCAGTATCGACCACCTGCAACGACTGCCCGCACCGATTTGGCGTATGGCTACTGTTGGCTTGCTCCCGTGGGTGCGTCTCGGTTTCGTACGTGATTCTTTACCGCAACGGGTCCGAGATCTGACCGGTGCAGACAATACGGCGATCATTCAGAATCTATTTTCCTGGATACGCCAAGAAGAACAGGCAAGACTCTGCCGCACCACAGATGTCCTTCCTGTTCGCAGGCTGTTTGAGCCGCAGTGGGAGCATTATCTGCCCTCAACCGCTTCCCGGTTAGAACGTCTCTCCGCACACGCGACAGAGGTTAATACTCGTTTGGTTTTGGCTAATGACTTTCTATTCAAAGTGGACACAGCGAGCATGAGAGAAAGCCTAGAGGTTCGCGTGCCAATGTTGGACGAAGACTTATTTGCTTTCGGCCTTTCTCTACCGCATTATCTCAAAGTAAACGGTCGAACGTGTAAAAAGGTCTTACGGGCGCTTGCGGAACGCAGATTACCTCGCGCAGTTGCTGACAAACCCAAGTGGGGATTCGGAATCCCTGTAGACAGTTGGGTTGACGGAGACTTTAAGGTTGCCCTCAGCGATGTCTTATTGGGTCCCTCCACTGGCCTGCCAGAGTTCTTCCGGCCGAAAGCCTACCGACCTATAGTAGAAGCTTTTTGTCAAGGGGATGCCTATCCCGGCATCTCTCGGCAAGGACTCTATCAACGGGCTATCATGCTTCTGTCTGTCCAACTTGCAATCGACCGTCTGAAGATCGATTGTAACCCGCTGAAATGAACATATCCATTAGGCGTGATTCATCCATAGAGCTGAAAACATTTATTTGGTTTAATAACTTTGGACTGTTCGTCTAATAGAAGTGATAATAGATAGCCGGACATCAAACCATTTTCTGCAGGTCTGCAGGCTTAACTCAATGAAAAGCGTTCTTGTTATTACACCCTCTGCAACACAGCTACTTCCAACCCAGGGGCTCTTGATTGCTGAACGGCTGCGTCAGGCCGGGGTGCAAACGTGCGTCTTAGGTAAGGCTAAGTCTCGTTGGGGCCGTCTGTTAGAAATCCCCTTTCGCAGTTGCATGTTGGCCCGTCGCTATGACGCGGTGCTTGTCAATGTTTACGGAGAATGGGCCTTCGTGTATGAATCGCTGGCCATTCTTTATGCTCGTCTATGGAAAAAGCGTATTGTTGTCCTTATCCGTAGTGGTCTTATGCCTGAATTTGTCCGCCGTCGGCCACGTTGGGCGAGGCTCGTGCTTTCTCAGGCAAATCTGGTTTTGGTGCCACACGGTTTTCTTCAAGAGAAATTATCTGGTCTAGGCCTGCGCATCGATGGGGTCATCCCCAACTTCATTGACTTGAAAAGATACAAATTTAGGCAGAGATCCGTGCTTGCGCCTCGTTTCTTGCACCTCCGCGGTATGTATCCGTATTACAACCCCCAAATGGCGATTCGCGCATTTAGCTTAGTTCAGAATAAGTATCCTGATGCAACGCTAACGATGGCAGGACCGGAGGGAGAGGAATCAGCCCTCTGCCGAACCCTTGTTCAAGATCTTAACCTTCGTAATGTCCACTTTCTTGGGCAAGTCCCTAAAGAGCAGATTCCAATACTGGCAGACAGGCATGATATTCATCTACACACAAACCGCGTGGAAAACATGCCTGTTACAATTATAGAAATGTGGGCTTGCGGCCTGCCGGTTGTTGGCACGGAAGTTGGAGGTATGCCGTATCTTGTTCACAATAGGATAGACGGCATCTTGATAAAATCGGAAGACTACCAAGGGATGGCGAGCGCTTGCCTGGAACTTCTTTCGAACAGCGAGCTTGCCGGGACGCTTTCTCGTAACGGACGAGCGCGCGCCGAAAAGTTGACCTGGGAGAATATCAAGCCCTTATGGGAAAATGCCTTGCTGTTAGACGGTAAAGCAATTCGTGGGAATCTCTCTTCATGAGATTAACTCGCCGATATGTTCTCTCTTCGTTTGGCTTTCCAAAGCGAAAAAGCCAAAGCTAAAGACGCTCCCTTGTGAAGCTACGCCTCCTTGACCATCTAGTGTGTCCGATTGACAAAAGCCGGCTGGAGCTGGTTCAGTGGGAAGCCTCGTCGGTTAAACTTTCAGCAGAAGAACTTGGCCGCATTGAGCGTGTGGGGCTCGAGCCGGCTCTATTCTCTACGGAGATTACAACAGGTCTCCTACTTAACCGCACCAAAAAAATATTCTATCCGATCCACCAAGGAATTCCACGCATGCTAGTATTCCCGACAGGCGTTGCCCGGTATTTCGCCGAAAAGCATGCCGAGCGGATTGCTCGCGAACTGCCCGGCTTCACGTTGCCACAGGAAAAAGCAATGTCCGGGGAGGAGACGGTCCTCCGGACCTTCTCCAGCGAGTGGGTCAACTATGATTGGGACGAGGGAAGTTATTGGAACCTAACTCCCGACGTAATGTATAAAAGCATGAATTTTATGCTCGACCTTAGCCGCAGACCTGTAAAAGATAAGCTTATCTTAGAGGTTGGCATCGGCATAGGGGGTATCGCTGACTATATGGCGCGTAGGGCGGAGTGTGAGTTGGTTGGGATGGACTTGAGCTACGCGGTCGATCCCGCATATAGGCATTTTGGCACCAACCCCTTCCTCCACATAGTCCAGGGCTCTGCTTTCGCGCCCCAGTTCCGAGAAAATACTTTCGATTTAGTTTACAGCCAAGGTGTTCTTCATCATACATTTTCGACGAAAAGCGCGTTTGACCAAATCTGCAAGCTTCCCAAACTTGGAGGACGGCTATACGTATGGGTCTATAATCCACACGACGACCAGCGCACTCTGATTCGGCGCGCGATTATGCTCATGGAGACCGTTATCCGTCCTCTGTGCTGCCGCCTCCCAGCAAGCCTTCAGACAGTTGCACTACTACCTCTCCTTCCGCTTTATCTGATTCACCAGAATTTTCTCGCCGGGCGGAACGGATCCCCGCGAATCAAATACGGACTACGGGAGGCCATGCATGCGGCTCGTGATCGCTTCACGCCACGGTTCGCCCACCGCCATACGGAGGAAGAGGTCTGCAGATGGTTTCGTGAAGCTGGATACATCAACCTTCAATGTGTCAGCAAACGCGCACATCCAGAATTTATTCCAATTTCGCTTGTCGCTGCCACAGCGGTAGACGGGACGCGTGGTTAGGTCTGAAAATTTGGAGGTCGGGCCATGTGCGGCATAGCCGGTATTGTCTACGAAGATGGCTCACAGGAAGCTGCGATGGCAGCCGTGCGCCGGATGATCGCGTTGCAACGCCACCGAGGACCCGACGGCGTCGGCTTCTACGACACAGTCGGAGCATCATTAGGACACTGCCGGCTGGCGATCATCGACCTCAGCGATGCCGGCCATCAACCGATGGCTGACCTCGAGGGTCGATACTGGATCACTTTCAACGGCGAGATCTATAACCATCGGGAGCTCCGTCACGACCTCAAAGTTCGCGGTCACGTGTTCAAGGGGCACTCAGACACCGAGGTGCTGCCTCATCTCTATGAGGAGGAAGGTCCGGAGTTTGTGAGCAAGTTGCGGGGTATGTTCGCCCTAGCAATTTATGATGCCCGAACCCGAACTTTGCTACTGGCCCGAGATCGTTTCGGGATCAAGCCTCTTTTCTACGCGCCAGGCAAAGATCGGCTTTCGTTTGCTAGCGAGATCAGACCCCTTCTCGAACTGCCTGGCATCGATACCCGACCCGACAAGCAGGCCATCTACGATTTTGCCGCCCTCTTTTACGTCCCCGCACCAGAAACCTTTTACGTCGGTATAAGGGCGCTTCAACCAGGCGAGCTGCTAGAGGCTCAGCTCAATCGTGACGGAGTCTCATGGAAAACACGAACGTATTATCTCTGGTCGATTACTCCCGATCCTACGCTAACCTTAGACCAAGCCACGGAACGAGCTAATGAGTTCCTAACGACTGCTGTCCAACGACAGTTAGAAAGCGAGGTGCCGCTTGGCTCTCTCCTCAGCGGCGGCATCGATTCCTCCCTGGTTAGCGTCGCAGCTCAGACAGCCCTGGACGGCGAGCTCCGAACGTTTAACGTGCGTTTTCCGGAGAAGGAATACGATGAGACATGGGCAGCAACAGCGGTGGCGGAGCACATCGGAAGTCGTCATGAGACCTTGGATATGAACGGTGTCGGGGGAACTTGGGAACACGTGACAAGTCTACTCTCACATGCCGGCCAACCTTTTGCCGACACATCCCTTTTTGCTGTAAATGCGGTTTGCCGGCTGATGCGTCGCCATGTGACCGTCGCGCTATCGGGAGATGGCGGCGACGAGGGATTTGCCGGTTACGACTCGTACTGGCGTATTGCCAGAATCGCCAAGTTGCAAAGGCTCGCGCCACCGATTTGGCGTACAGGTGCCGTTGGTCTGGCGCCTTTGGGCCGCCTCGGCATCGTGCCCGATTCCTTACCGCAACGGATCCGAGACCTAGCCGGCGCGGACAACACCGCCATCATTCAGGCCCTGTTGTGTTGGGTGCGCGAGGAAGAGCACAAAAGCCTCTGCCGGATTGCGGACGCTCTCCCTCTTCGCAGGCTGTTCGAACCACAGTGGGAGCATCATCTGCCTCCAGGGGCTTCGCGGTTAGACCGCCTCTCCGCACACGCGACGGAGGTCGACACCCGTTTGACCTTGCCCAATGATTTTCTCTTCAAGGTGGACACAGCAAGCATGAGGGAGAGCCTAGAGGTTCGCGTGCCAATGTTGGATGAGGATCTATTCGCATTCGGTCTTTCCCTTCCGCATCATCTTAAGGTAAACGGCCGAACATGCAAAAAGGTCTTACGCACGCTTGCAGAACGCAAGTTGCCTCGCGCGGTTGCTGACAAACCCAAGTGGGGATTCGGAATCCCTGTAGACAGTTGGGTTGACGGAGACTTTAAGGTTGCCCTCAGCGATGTCTTATTGGGTCCCTCCACTGGCCTGCCAGAGTTCTTCCGGCCGAAAGCCTACCGACCTATAGTAGAAGCTTTTTGTCAAGGGGATGCCTATCCCGGCATCTCTCGG
>QHOF01000523.1 GCA_003219335.1 Verrucomicrobiota bacterium
CCATTGAGGAGGCGGCGCGGACGCTGCCGATTGTTTTGGCTTCCAATTTCAGTGTGGGAGTCAATGTGCTTTTTGGGCTAACGCGCAAAGCTGCCGAATTACTCGGTGCGGATTTCAATCCCGAGATTGTCGAGGCGCACCACAAAATGAAAAAAGATGCGCCGAGCGGGACAGCCAAAACGCTCGCTGAAATTTTGAAAGCGACTCAAAAAATCGAGAATGAAATTCCGATTCAATCAATTCGTGAAGGGGACGTAGTCGGCGAGCACGTCGTAATTTTCAGCGGACCTGGCGAGCGCCTCGAGCTGACGCACCGTGCAGCGAGCCGCGAAATTTTTGCGCGAGGCGCATTGCGCGCGGCAAAATGGATCACGGGAAAACCGCCGGGCCTCTACTTCATGCAGGATGTACTGGGGTTATAGTAGCGGGGCCTTCCCAGGTTGCGCCTTTTGAGGCGGCAAGCGGGACGCATGCCCTACTATGAGAACCGCAGTCGCGCTTGGATCGAATCTCGGTGACCGGCTCGGCAATTTGCGCGCTGCGCGAGAGGCAATTCTCGGTCTTTCAATGGTGAAGCCGCCGATTGTTTCCTCGGCAGTTTACGAGACAGCACCGGTCGATTGCGAACCGGGCGCGCCAAAATTTCTAAACGCAGTCGTTGAATTTGGTTACGAAGGCGATCCCGCGAGTTTGCTTGAGCAATTGATTCGCATTGAGGAAGCATTGGGCCGCAGCCGCGATCATCAAAAAAATGTTTCGCGCACCATCGACATTGACCTGCTCTACTGCGGCGATCGCAGGATTCGCAATGAGCGGTTACAGCTGCCGCACCCGCGTATGCACTTGAGAGAATTCGTTCTTCAGCCGCTGGCCGAAATCCGGCCGGAGTTGGTTTTACCCGGCCAGGAGAAAACTGTGAGGGAGTTGCTGGATCGACTGGGGGAGTCTGGGGAGATTCTTCCCTTCGCGGGCGACTGGCAGGCTTGGGGACATTGAAAGCGGCGGAGCACCACCGCAGTCTCCCGCAGTCGCGGGATGGCCGTAATTGCGAGTTCATATTCGCGCTTGCGTTTTGGAGTGCGGCGCTGCCGCGCCGCTTTTGCCGCAGCTTGCGTTCTCGGATGGGCGGCTGATCTTGCGAGCAAGCCCGCATGAAAGATTTTCACGAAATGAAACAGCGCGGTGAGAAAATCACCGCGTTGACCGCCTACGATTATCCTACCGCGCGTTTGCTCGATGAAAGCGGGATCGACATCATCCTGGTAGGCGACTCGTTAGGCATGGTGGTGCTGGGTTACCAGGACACGACCCGCGTGACGCTGGAAGAAATGCTGCATCACACGCGCGCGGTCGCGCGCGGAGTGAAACAGGCGCTGCTCGTCGCCGATATGCCGATTCACACTTACGACACGCCGGAACAGGCCGTGGAGACTGCCAGGAAATTTGTGGATGCCGGCGCGCAAGCAGTGAAGCTAGAAGGCGGCACGAGTCATGTCGCGCAGATCGAGGCGATCACGCGCGCGGGGATCCCATTTATGGCGCACATCGGCATGCTGCCCCAAAGTGTGCGCGAGGAGGGTGGCTATCGAATCAAAGGCCGGACACAATCGGAAGCCGAAGCGCTACTGGCGGATGCCCGTGCAGTGGAACAAGCCGGCGCATTTTCCGTGGTGCTAGAGATTGTTCTCGCCGATGTCGCGAAGCAGATCACAAATGCGATCGGGATTCCCACGATCGGTATCGGTTCGGGCGAGCATTGCGATGGACAAATTCTGGTGACGCACGATTTGATCGGGCTGTTCCCATGGTTTACGCCAAAATTTGTCTCGCCCGAAGCCCGGGTGGCGGATGAAATCCGGCGAGCAGCGCGTGCCTTTATCGAGCGGACGAAGGCTAGCAGCAAAACCTTAGATTAGAGATGTTTCGACGGAGCGTGTCCTGAGCGGAAGTCGAAGGGCTCGACATGACAAAAGGAAATGAGGCGCGCGCGGCGGATGAAATTCGGCGAGCAGCGCGAGCGTTTATCGAAAAAACCCGAGGTGGCGGCAAAATCTAGATCAGAGATGTCTCGCTCCGCTCGACATGACAAAGGGAAGCGCACATTTGGGCTCCGTCATTCGTTCGTCATTCGTCATTAGCCTGCCGCGCCGTAGCTTGGCGAAGGTGGGTGCTTCGTCATTCAAATATGATATGTTACAAGCCGCATGAGAGTCTCCGATTTCAACGATTTCGATCAGTTTGAGACTGAGGGTCTGCTTACGGGCAGCAAGGAGCGCAACTGGCTCTGGCTCGGATTGATTGTTTCGCTGGCGATCCATTGCGCGCTGTGCGCCTATTTTTACCGGACGCGTTTCGCGTCTGCAGACGCAGTGTTCACCCGGCCCGAGCAGACGCCCACGTTCAAGGTTAGGCGGATCATCGAATCTAACCTCGACAA
>QHOF01000521.1:0-1804 GCA_003219335.1 Verrucomicrobiota bacterium
TGCAAATCCGGGCGAATGTGGGTCTAGCGAGGGGAAATGCTCGATCACGGTGACTTTCGCGAGCTCGTCCGTAACGAGGAGCAAATGTGGGAACACCGAAGCGTTTACGCCATTGAGCCAATGAAAAATCTCGATCGGCGACTCGATCTCGACGCCCCGCGGGACGTACAGAAATGTTCCTGACGAAACCAGCGCTTGATGCAAGGCAGCAAATTTCACCGATCCCAAAATGGTCGGCTGCGACATAAAATACTTTCGAAATAGCTCGGGGTGCTCGACCATTGCGCGCTCGAGCGATTGAAAGATTACGCCACGCTTTTTCAGCTGATCCGAAATCACATCGCGCTCGATGAACTGATCGTCCGCGAAGACCATGCGGCCAGCGACTTTATCCAAACCGCGAGATCGCTCCAAAATCGCGGCGCGCTCTTGTTCGTTTAATGTGCCGCCGTATTTGAAGGGCGTGAGGTCGAGAAGATTAACATTGGCAAACCGCCAGGCCTGATCCTTTCGGGTCGGCTGCGGCAATGATTCGAATTGTTTCCAAGCCGCGCGTTGCTGATCACGAAACCATTCTGGCAATTCGCGCAACTCGCTCGGCCCGGAGAGAATGGGTGCGGCCTGCTCGTCAAGCGTTGTTGTTTCGTTTCTGGTCATTAGTACAAGACTCGGAACTTAAACAGCGATACATGCGAATTGCTTCTACGAAGAACTCCCCGCGAAAATTTTCATCGCATCGTCTCTTTCTCCACCGTTAAGAAAACTCTTTGTGCTGCGCTATACCGACATTGAAGAAGCGATTCGCTTAGCTCGTATTGCCGGCATGAGCACCATCCAAGTTGTCCGTGCCCTGAGCGGCTCGGTACCCTACTCTGAAGCGCTCGAGATCGCCCGAAAAGCAGCGCCGTTGCTCGGAATCTCAGTCAAACAGTTTATGGATTTGCGCCGCAATTGGTAATGCCGGTCACAAAGTCTTGAGCCGAGCTATCATCTCCGCGCTGAAGCCTTCATGTTGAAGTTTATCGTAATCAATTCGTCCTTTTTCTTTCAACATTTTCTCCTTAGCCGCTCGCAACAGGCGATCGGTCGCGTCGGCGATCACAGTGCTGGATTTCTTCCGTTTAGGTTTCCTTGTGACTAAAGGCATAACTGATTCTTATCAGGAGCGGTTCGTTTATCAATCCCTAATGATGCTTTTATCCGACCGAGCCTTCCATCTCCAGCTCGATCAGGCGCTTTAGCTCGACGCTGTATTCCATTGGGAATTGGCGTACGAGATCGTTGACAAAACCGTTCACGCTCAAGCTCATCGCCTGCGCCTCGGTAAGGCCGCGTTGTTGCATGTAAAAGATTTGCTCGGCGCTGACCTGACTGACACTGGCTTCGTGCTGAACGGCATTGCCGGTTCCTCGCACGGTGATAGCCGGATAGGTGTCCGTTCGCGAGGTTGCATTAATCAGCAAGGCGTCGCACTCGGTGTTGTTCTTGCAATGCTTGAGATGTTTCGGCACATGGACCAAACCGCGGTAAGTGGCGCGTCCTTTGCCAATAGAAATCGACTTCGAAACGATGTTACTGGTCGTTTCGTCGGCAGCATGAATCATCTTCGCGCCGGTGTCCTGATGCTGGCCGTCATTGGCGAGCGCAATCGAGAGCACTTCGCCGCGCGCTTTCCGACCCTTCATGATCACACTGGGATACTTCATCGTGAGACGCGACCCGATGTTGCAATCGATCCATTTCACCTCGGCGTTTTCCTGTGCGAGGCCGCGCTTCGTGACCAAGTTGAAGACGTTGGATGCCC
>QHOF01000521.1:1958-3521 GCA_003219335.1 Verrucomicrobiota bacterium
GAAGTTTTCGGCGTTGATACGGAAATACGCCTGCAACGGATGTTTCACTTTTACTCCAGGCGGGACGTAGATGAACGAGCCGCCGCTGAACACTGCCGAGTTCAGCGCGCTGAATTTGTTGTCCCCGATCGGGATGACTTTGCCGAACCATTGCCGGAAAATTTCCGGATAATTCTTCAGTCCCTCTCGCGAACCGACAAAGATGACGCCCTGTTCGCCAACTGCCTTTTTAATGTTTGAATAGACGGCTTCGCTGTCGAACTGCGCTTCCACGCCCGCGAGGAACTTCCGTTCCTGCTCCGGAATGCCGAGTCGCTCGAATGTGCGTTTGATGTCGTCGGGTACTTCCTCCCAGCTGCGCTTCGGTTCGGTGCCCGGAGAGAGATAGTAACGGATTTTATCGAAGTCGATTGCTTCCAGATCCTTGCTCGCCCAATGCGTCGGGAGCGGTTTTTCCAAAAATATTTTCAGACCGCGCAGGCGAAACTCGCGTACCCAGTCCGGATCTTCCTTAACATCCGCGATGTAATGGATGGTGCGCTCGCTCAGTCCGGTGCCCGCATCGCGCACGTGAGCTTCCGGATAAAAGAAATCCCCTTTGCTTCGATCAATATTGACTGCAGAAGTCTCGGTTTTCATTGTTGATTTTGCCTTGTTTACCTAAACGCTGGTTCAGCTGCCCCCTCGCGTGCCCAATCGTATCCTCTCTCTTCAAGCTCAAGAGCGAGCTCCTTGCGCCCACTCCGGACTATTCGTCCCGCTACCATCACATGGACGTAGTCGGGAATAATGTAGTTCAGGAGGCGCTGGTAGTGCGTAATTAACAATATGCCAAGATCAGGTCCGCGCAATGAATTAACCCCGTGCGCAACGGTCTTAAGTGCGTCGATGTCCAGGCCGCTATCGGTTTCATCCAGGACGGCGTATTTTGGTTCGAGCATGGCCAGTTGCAGAATTTCGGTGCGCTTTTTTTCGCCACCCGAGAAACCCTCATTGACCGAGCGTGACGTAAACGATCGATCCATGCCGAGCAGTTCTATTTTTTCATACAGCTTTGCGTAATAGTCGGTGGCCTCCTGCTCTTCGCCTTCCGGCAGACGCGATTGCAACGCCGCGCGTAAAAAATTTGCAATCGTTACGCCCGGGATTTCGCTTGGGCACTGAACGGCCATGAACAAGCCGCACCGGGCTCGTTCATCCGGCTCGAGTTCCAGAAGGTTTTCGCCGTCCATGAAGACCTTCCCGGCGATCACGTGGTAATCGGGATGACCGGCCAGAACCTTGGCCAAGGTGCTTTTTCCGGAGCCGTTCGGCCCCATTAAGGCGTGCACTTCACCTCGCGGAACGCGCAGACTCAGTCCGCGCACAATCTCCTGATCGCCAACGGCCACGCGCAGGTTTTCTACTCTTAGTTCATTCATAAGCGGGAGTCTACTATACGCCAGTTCGGAAGGATTTGCGAACCGCGTAAAAGGCTTCGCCTCACGCGGCTCAACAGCTAAAACAAGAGGAATGTTTTATGTCTACGTTCTCCACTCTCTCGAAGACCATGGTCTTTACATC
>QHOF01000522.1 GCA_003219335.1 Verrucomicrobiota bacterium
CTTCCCTGTCTTGAGCAAAGAAATCAAGGGTCTCCTCCGTAAGCTCGCCGTCGGTGTAGACCGAATCATGCACCTGGACACAAGTAACACCATTAATGACTCTGGTGTCGTGAGTCACGGCAAAGACGTCTCTGATCGATCCGTTCGGAGTGAGATAGGTAAAGGTTGTGCCCGGAACGAGCGGAAAGTAAGGGTTATCTATTGTCGTGGTGAAGTTAGTCGGATCGATCACTGGGTCGTAGCGGCCCGGGCCGAACTTTTGGCAGGCACCTTGCCGCACGTTAAGTCCGCCCTGGCAGGTGTCGAGCGCATCGGACAGATCCGTGGCTGCCTGCCTTTGGCAGTCTGCGCGCGCGGCCGGATCGGAAATGTTAACACATTTGCCTAAGGCGACCTTGGAATCGCTCCGCGCTACCTCGCGGCAGCCGTCGAGCGCGGCGAGTGCCGTCTGCTGGCAGGCATTTGCCTCTCCCGCGGCCATCGCATGATTGATCAGGTTGTTGGCGAAGAGTGTCGCCACCGCGATCATCGCAGCAGCGAACCATCCCGTTGATTTTTTATTGCTCCAGTCAGGTCTGAAATCAGATCTTGCAGATTTTGTTTTCACTTCTCCTCCTTTGGTCGTTTTTGTTCCGTTAATCGCTGGGCGCGGTGGCCCAGACCGCATTCTAGCACCGGGACGATGATTCCCCAAAAATCTATCGTGACTAACGGCGACCGGCACAGTCGTTAGGCCGATAGACCGAGAGCTCCGCCCCAGGTGATTACTCCGAGTGTTACCGGCGTCTTGAACGCCTCTTCGCTTCCATCTTCGTCAACCCGCGCATCGCGGTGGCATGCGATAGCGTCAGTTCGATGATTCTCGAAGTGGAGGCCAGACGCGGCATCGCTCTGCCACCCACTAGGCTCAAACTAGTGGCTGGCAGAACCCTGCTCTACCGCTCGCTCAGCGGCACTTTGGCCGGGTCCGTAGTGCGCGCTCGACAGTGAAGCGATCCTGATCGTTCTTTGACTGGGTCATGTTCGAAGCGCCGTGTGTCGAGCCTGTCTTTTTGACAAAAGAGAAGGTAACAAACTACAGCACATCGGTCGGCGGCTTCATAGGCCTGGCTCCGTTGCGTCATCGCAACTTTGTTCTGCGAGCGTCCAATACTTACTATCCGCAAAACGGAACTGATTTACCTCAAAACGCGACGATGGTATACCCTTATGCCATGCTTGAGGTGAAAGGGCTTACGAAAAGCTACGGCAAACTGTTCGCCGCGGACGGCATTTGTTTCCGGGCTGATTCTGGAGAGACCGTTGGCCTTCTCGGCCCTAACGGCGCCGGCAAGACAACCACGGTCTCGATCATTGCGGGATTGCTGAGTCCGGATAGTGGCGAAGTCCTCATTGCAAACCAGATGGTCAAGAGTGATACGGACCCGGTTAAGCTCCAGATCGGTCTCGTCCCCCAGGACATCGCCTTCTACGATCAGCTTTCGGCTTACGATAACCTGACATTTTTCGCGGCGCTTTACTCCATGGCGGGTGCGCCTGCCAGAGAGGCCATCATCGATGCCCTCAATCTGGTCGGGCTATCGGATCGCGCTGGCGACAAAGTGCAAACGTTCAGCGGAGGCATGAAGCGACGTTTGAACCTGGCGGCAGCTCTTCTGCACGATCCGGCGAGGGCCAGATTCGCGAATAAGCAGTTCTTGGTGACAAGATTTCTCCACAGAACTCGTCCTGACGGTGAACGCGAATCGCTAACCTCTTGAGTTGAATTCGGAACGAATGCTACGGCGTTCATTTCGTGTCGCGACACTAGATACTGTTGATACCACGTAGGGGACTATGACCGTCAGGCACATCTGGATAATGGGTTATTTTACCTGAGATGATTGCGGGCCCGTGATTGACCGCGATGAGCACGAAACCGACGATCACGGCGGTTATTAGTGCACGCCGAACGGTTCCTGGATGAGCGGCCGATCTTATCCATGCAATAATAGAAGATTTCATCGAATCATCGTCCCTTCACCTCGGCAGCGATTGAAGTTCTGGTGAATTTGGCACCCTGCCATCGAAGAGCAATGTTGCAGTATGGTAGATGCGGCGAACATTCATGCTGCCGGTCAGTGTCCAATTTCCGGTGGCCGGGGGGGTTGTAGAATTCCGCGCTTGCCAGTGCTCCACCAGTATGGTCATGGTTGGGCCCACGATTCGCCCGCTCTCGTATCTCCGGAAGTCCTTGGCAATCCAACTTGAAAAACACTGGCAATAGAGATAACAACCAGCAACTGCAGCAAAAATTCTGGGCGCCGTGTCTCGCCCATCGGAACGACGGAAGAATGGATGGTCGCGCAATCCTAATCCACAGGGCTTGCGGATCCGTCTTGTTGACCAAGATCGATTGCGCCAACTGTCTCAGCACGGGGAAGGCAGTAATACTCATGCAGGCGTTGTCTCTCTACAACAATTACGCGCGGGCCTTAGTTCCGTCCTACTGCTGCCACTCTTCGGCTTCTTGGCCAGGGTCGCACCACCCCACAGATCGCAGAGGACTTGCACCTGAGTTTAAAAACGGTGCAAGCCTACTGCGCTCGCGCAAAAGAGAAATTCGGCGTGGATTCTCTAGGTGAGCTGCTTCGCGCAGCCATTCGCTGGGAAGAGGCCGCCCGCGTAAAGTGATCTCGCCGGCCTGGGTTTAATGACGAAAGGTAACAAAACGGTTACTAATTCGGGCGTCCGTCGGAATCCGCCGCTTGTTTCATCAGCAACCCGTTCGCTTCAGGCCGCGATGAAAGACTGTACTGCACCGGCGATTGGGTAACAATCGATGAGAAAGGGGATTTTCTGTTGATCGGACGCAAAGATCACATGATCAAAACGCGCGGCTACCGTGTTGAGCTTGGTGAGATCGAAGCGGTGATGGTCGCGCATCCGGCTGTCAACGAGGCAGTGGCTTTGGCGATTCCGGACGAGGCAATTGGCAATACCATCCATGCAATTGTGACTATTAATGACAGCAATTCGCTGACTTCGATGAAGCGGCATTGCGCTGAGAAGTTGCCGTCTTACATGGTGCCCGAAGAGATCGAATTTTGTCAGACGCTCCCCAGAACCGGAACGGGAAAGATTCATCGACAGCGTCTCCAATGCGAGACGATTAGACGCACCCGTAAATATCAGATATAGCCGGGGACGTTGACCCCGGGTACGTCTAAAACAGAATTGTCGCGGGTGGCCTCACTTGCCGCCTTTTGATGAAGCACCTTTAAGGATTAGGCTTTACATGAGGCTCGTTTGAGTATCCCGAATAAATCGTCCCATTGGTGGCACGTACCCGATAATAATATGTTGTCCCGGATCCAAAGCTGTATGTGTCGGTATAACTATGCACATTCATACCGACACTCCCGATCTGAGAGTAATTGCCGTTAGAGGTCGCTTTTCTTTCAATTAAATAAGCGGTTTCAGTCCTGGAATTATCAGTCCAGTTAAGATTCACCTGAGATATAGACACAACTGTCGCGGTAAGAGATGTTGGGCTTGCCAGAGCAGTTGTGCCATTGACTTCATTTGAGAAGGGAGAATTTCCGGCGGAATTGTAGGCACAGACTTTGTAATAGTATTGAGTGCCATCTAAAAGAGCGCTATCGTTATCCGTATAAGTTGTTACATTTGCTCCTGGTGT
>QHOF01000519.1:0-456 GCA_003219335.1 Verrucomicrobiota bacterium
GCCTTTGTCACGCTCAGTAGTTTTGCGGCCGCTGCGAAGATGTTGAGCTGATGGAGGGTCATAAAAAGCTACCAGTACGTGCGTTCACTTCCCAATTCATTGGGCGCCCGAATATACGCTTTTCCGTAAATGTTTGGCAAATAGAAAAAACTCTATGATCGTCATTGGAAAAAAGTATTTGACGAGTTGTCTTTTTCACCCTAGGGATTTTAAGAGCGTAACGTTTACCTCGTTAAGCCTCTAGCAGAGGGAGTTGGTTCGGTCAGACTAGAAAGGAGAGATAACGATGTACCTTCCACGAAACGCATCGAAAGCTCGACTGAGGGAAGCGGAGAACGCCCGGCGGAACCGGGCGGAGATCGTCAAGGCGCTCTCCCACAGGCAAGTGACTCGCCGGGAGCTGATCAAGATGGGGCTGCTCACAGCGGCGGGAACGCTGATCATGCAGAACGGCTT
>QHOF01000519.1:469-3362 GCA_003219335.1 Verrucomicrobiota bacterium
CCCGTTCGCGCCGAGCGCGTACGCGGACTCGATCCCGACGGGGGCGCCGCCGAGCCCGCTGTTCGGCGTCCAGCCCTTCACCCAGCCCATGCCCCGCTTCGACGTGCTGACGCGGAACGCGGAGCCAGGGTTCTTGAACCCCGCGCCGACCGCCCAGGCCAATACCACCCAGCAACTCCTGAACACCGCGCTGGAGGGGGTGAGGCCAGGTGACACCGGCCCCATCGAGGGTCGCCCGCCGGGACCCATCTGGGCCCACCAGGATTTCAACCTCTTCCCGCCTAAGATCGCCGTGCAGGTCACGCAGGAAGGGGCGAAGACCAACACGACCTACAACCCCGGGGTGCCATCCAGCCTCAATTCCGGCATCAACCCTGCCACGCCTATCCCCGTGCGCTTCCACCCCGGTCTGCCGATTCAGGACCCCCTGAAGGTGTGGACCTTCAACGGGACGGTGCCGCCTAAGTTGCTCATCGGCCGCTACGGCGAGCCCATCCTTTTCCGTCACCACAACCGCCTGCCCTTCGACATCACGCAGAACGCCGGCTTTGGGATTCACACGATCTTGACCCACGAGCACAACGGCCACCACGGGGCCGAGAACGACGGCTTCACCGGGGCCTTCTTCTTCCCGGGCCAGTTCTACGACTACCACTATCCGATCGTGCTGGCGGGGCTCAAGACCATCAACACCGGCGCCACCGATCCCAAGGCCGCCAGCCCCAACGACGCCGGCGGCACCACCAGAGTCCCGGGCGACTGGCACGAGACTATGAGCACTCACTGGTTCCANNNAACGTTTACAAGGGCAATGCCGGGATGTTCAACATCTACAGCGCCCTGGACCGTGGCAACGAGGAGATCAACGACGGCGTGAATCTCCGCTTGCCCAGCGGCCGGGCCAAGTCCTTCGGCAACCTCGACTACGACGTGAACTTGATGCTGGCCGACAAGGCCTGGGACGCCGACGGCCAGCTCTTCTTCGACATCTTCCAGACCGACGGCTTCCTGGGCGATCGGATCACCGTGAACCTCGCCTACAGGCCATTCTTCGAGGTGGAGGCGCGCAAGTACCGCTTCCGCATCCTGAACGGCGCCGTCGCGCGGTTCTTCAAGCTCGCGCTGAGCGACGGCTCGCCCATGATCCAGATCGCCAACGACGGCAATTTGCTGCCGAGTCCGGTGACGCTCACGCAGCTCGACGAGCAGGGCATTGCCGAGCGCTACGACATCGTCATCGACTTCTCTCGCTACACGCCCGGCCCCAACACCAAGGTCTGGCTGGTGAACCTGGCCGAGCACGAGGACGGGAAGTTGCCTCACAAAGACCTCTCGATCTCGGAGGCCCTCTCGGGCAACTCTTCGGATCCCGGTGTCGGCAAGATCCTGGAGTTCCGGATCGTGCGGAACCCGGCCCAGCCGGACATGAGCCAGGTGCCCGCCGTGCTCATCCCGAACCCGGATCTGTCCAACGTTCCTGTGGCTCGGGAGCGGACCTTCGAGTTCGGAGACGGCGCCGACCAGACGAGCCGAGACCCCGTCACGTCGGCCCGAGGCCCTTGGGGCATCAAGACGGACAACGGGTCGATGCTCGCCGCCGATTTCGGCCGGGTCTCGGCAGGTCCGAGCTTCGGGAAACGAGAGATCTGGACCTTGAAAAACGGCGGCGGCGGCTGGGATCACCCGATCCACATCCACTTCGAGGAGTGCCAGACCCTCGCCCGCAACGGAAGCGCCAGCCAGGTCCCCGCGTGGGAGCGGGGCCGCAAGGACGTCTGGCGGCTTCGCCCAGACGGAGAAGTCAAGATCACGCTGCAGTTCCGGGATTTCGCCGGGATGTTCATGGAGCACTGCCACAACACCACGCACGAGGACAACGCCATGCTGTTGCGCTGGGAGATCGACGACAAGGGGGCGCCGTTCGTGAGGCCGCTGCCGACGCCGATCCCGACGCCGCAGGGCGTGAGGTTCCAGGCCCCGGACGAAATCCTCCCGACGGCCTTCAAGCCGCCGGCAGTCTGACGAGCGGAGGTCTGCCCAGATGAAAGTTGAAAGTTCACTCCGAAAGGAGAGGAGCAAAACATGAAGATCCGTCGATCGTTATTCTACCCTATTGTCCTGTCGCTTGCGGTCGCGATCCTAGCGAGCGTGGTCGGGTTGTCGGGCAACAAACCCAGCCGGGAAGATCGCTCGACGGCTGTCAAAGGGTTGCAGGACGATCGGCTGGAAGAGACTAAAAAATACGAATACGCGGCCACGAACGCGCAGACCGCGATTATGCCGAGCAGGACCACTTCCACCTCCACGTCCTCGACGACCACCACCACAGCTACGCCCGCCCTGATTTCGATCAAGGGCATTGTGAGCGGGTCGCCGGAGAGCGTCAGCTTCTCGGGGCAGGCGGAGCTTAACGCTCGCGTGGTAACCGACCCCGACTTCGGCAATCCGCCCAGGGTGGTGCTTTCCATCAACCTGAGCGATGTCACCGGCGTGGGGCAGCGGACAAAGACGACGTATGTTACCTCGGACAAGCAGACGTTAACCAGGCCGCTGGCCGCCACCGATACGGTGCAAATGACTTTCCCGTTCTACCCGAGCGATGGCAGCGCGATTTCCTCCCGCACGGGCATGGCATCGTTCAATCTCAGCTTCGACGAGAACTCCCTGACGCTCACTGGGGTCACCGGCGCGATCGGGAGTCCCTAGTTCCTTTCGAAGGATCCAACCGGCGGGCCGCCTGCGCGTCCCGCCGGCTTCTGAGCCGGGTTCGACTTCAAGGAGGAAACATTGCAGGCCATGCGAGAAAACGTTTTTTCCAACATTGTGACGACAGTGCTGCTCTCCGGCGCCGGGGTTCTTTTGTCTATCCTTCCCGCTTTTGCCGGTAGCCCCT
>QHOF01000519.1:3493-4431 GCA_003219335.1 Verrucomicrobiota bacterium
ACGAGCTGCAAGGACGAGTGCCCGCTGGAGACGGCGCGGTTGGTCCAGGTGCAGCGGCTTCTGGGCGACCGGGTTGGAAAAGAGATCTTCTTCTACTCGATCAGCATCGATCCCAAGCGGGATACACCCGAAGTGCTGAAGGCGTACGCGCAAAAGTTCGGCGTCGGACCCGGCTGGCTCTTCCTCACCGGCAAGGAGGACGACATCAAGCTCGTCGTCAAGAAGCTAGGGTTATCTCGTTCTAACGATGCAGCCAACCGGGACGGCCACATGCCTATCCTCATGATCGGCAACGAGCCAACCGGCCAGTGGATGCGGAATTCCGCCGTGGACAACCCGCGCTTCCTCGCCACGAAGATCAGCAATCTCATGGGTTGGAAGGAACCTCAGCCCGGGAGGAGCTACACCGAGGTGGCCCGGGACTGGGCGCCCGACACCGGAGCGTATATCTTTGCGAGCCGCTGCAGTGCGTGCCACACCATCGGAAAGGGCGATTCAGTTGGGCCCGACCTTGCCGGCGTGACCACCCGGCGCGACCGCAGCTGGCTCGTCCGCTACCTGAGACACCCGGACCAGATGCTGGCCGAGAAGGATCCGATCGCCGTCGCCCTCTCCGCCAAGTACAAGAACGTCCCGATGCCCAACCTGCGCCTGAGCGAGGGGGAGATCGCCGTCCTCCTCTCTTACCTCGAGGGCCTGGGTAGCGCTTCGCACGAACACCAAGGGCAAAATTCCGCTCGGTGATGGCCCCTTTGGAGTCGCCTATGATGGTGCTAGCATCTGGGTGGCGAACGCCGGCAGCGACACGGTATCTACTTCCCTGAGATAGGCGATAGGTGACCGGTAACAGCCCTTTGCTGCTCGGCGGTTGAAGCTGCGCAAATCCACCCTTATCGTCAGCGCCGGCCAAAGTCCTTTTTAGTCGAAGCGAGACCTTT
>QHOF01000519.1:4472-4871 GCA_003219335.1 Verrucomicrobiota bacterium
ACGACGGAAACCAGCCTCCGTTCTATAACTTTTTCACGTTCCGGGTCGAAGCGCGAAAAAAAAATATTTTCCCGGCTTTGCCTCACCCCAGTGGCCTAGAGGGCCAGGGTCGGATTCTACGAGCCAAAGCTCGCTCCTGTACTCACCTTGCCGCTCTCAGGATCCAGGCAATAGAGCTTGCGGTTATACCGCTGGGGCGTCCAAATCTTGCCATCATAGAGCGCTAGATTTATCCTTCGCTCTGTTGTTTATTGTGATTTCGCAAACGCCTTGAGCGCTGTTCCAACTTTCCTCGCGGCGGAAATGGCCGCTCACCGAGGTGCCGCGCTGGCGCAACGTTCCGACTCCTACCGTTCCCGTCTTGGTTCACCGCGGCCGTTATATTTTATATTATAAAGT
>QHOF01000520.1:0-2248 GCA_003219335.1 Verrucomicrobiota bacterium
TCATCACGCCTAATGGCACGGCCAAGGCAAGGAGCATTGCCGCCATTACCGCGATGCCTGGATTTCGCCGCAACCAGTTCTTGCTTCGGGTGAAAACTCTACTGCGGCGTGCCCGGATCGGTTCGTGCTTTAGCCAACGCTCCAGGTCTTCGGCCAGCGCCAGTGCGGAGGAGTAACGACGCTTTGGATCTTTCTCCAGGCATTTGAGACAGATCGTGGACAGATCGCGATCTATCTTCGGATTTAAGAGACGTGGTTGCCGCGGCTCAGTATCCAGGAGCAACTTGATAGTCTCATAGGTTGTTCCTCCGGCAAAAGGCGGATGGCCAGTAAGCAACTGATAAAGGACCGCGCCGAGTTCGTAGGTATCTGTGGTGCTGCTGACGGCCGCGTTGTTTCCCACGGCTTGTTCGGGTGGGGCCATGTAACTGGGCGTACCCAGCACCTCCATCGTGCGTGTGACAGTGCTCTCTGTCTCCACCAGCCGCGCAAGGCCAAAATCGGTCAGATGCGGTTCGCCTTGTCGATCCAGCAGAATGTTTCCCGGTTTGATGTCGCGATGCAGGATGTGGTGTTCATGGGCATAATGCACGGTGCGCGCGACCTTGGCGATTAATTCCGCCGCGCGCCGGATTGGCATCGGTTCGCGCCTGACTACTTCGTCGAGCTGGCCGCCTTCGATGAATTTCATGCTGAAGTAGCAGGAGCCGTCGCGCTCGCCGATTTCGTAAATGGGAACGATGCATGGATGCTCAAGGCTCGCGGCGGCTTCCGCTTCGCGGCGGAACCGCTTCAGATGTGCTTCGGTGGCCCAATGACCGAGGCCGATTACTTTGAGAGCTACTGTGCGGTTTAGACTTTTCTGGTGGGCACGATACACGACACCCTGACCGCCGCGTCCGATTTCCTCCAGCAATTCGTAATCACCAAAATCTCCGAGCATTTTTGCCCGGCGCGCAGCCTTCTTTTTAGCCGCTGCTGGCGCGCTAGCGTCGCGGCCGGGGTCGCCGTCCCCGGCTACAGGTTCATCGGCGAGCAGACCGAGACCCGTCTCCAACAGACAGGCGCTACAAAATTCCTGCGGTGCGTCAGCGAAAATTTTCGCTCCGCACTTTCCGCAAAGTCTGGTGGCGGTCGTCATTCTGATGGATTGGCCATCCGTCCCTCAATAGAATAATGCAAGAAATCCTTTCGGAGGTTACGCGCGCAACACGGCAATTAAATGGCGCAGCTCATCTTCGATATCACCCGGCGCCATCACGGTGTGGGCGATTTCCTCTCGCAACAATTGCCCGTAACGCCGGCGCAATCGCCGGAGTGCTTGCTTTACCGCGTCCTCGGTCATGCCGAATTCGCGCGCAGTCTCTGCGTGCGATGGACGGTCCACTTCCTCCGTGAGCGATTTCTGTAGCCAGTCAAACAGTCCGGCGGACGCGGGACCAGCGGCCCGATAGTCGTCTCGCAGCCGCACCAGGACCAGATCGAGTAACGCCAGCGCCCAGCGGCGTTCGTAAATTTGCTCGGCAGTCAGTGTGTCCACCGGCTCAAAACCCGCGCGCTCATCGTCGCGCAACTCGTCCAACGAAATCAACCGCTGTCCTTGGCCCCGTTTAATGGCCATGGCGCGGTTTCGCTCGTTCGTTAGAAAATTTTTGAGCGATGTGAGCAGATAAGAACGCAGACGTCCCTTTTCTTTGCGCACAGCACCCAGATCCCGGCGCTCCAGTAACAGCGCAAAAAAACCCTGAGTGAGATCTTCTGCTTCCTCTGGTATAGCACCCTGACGCCTGACGAAGCCATAAATTGGCCGCCAATAAGTGCGGCAAAGTTTCTCCAGCGCCGCCTGCGCTGCCGGCGTCGGACCTTGCGCCTCCAGCACGACGCTCCAGTGGGTAGTCGTGAATGCGACCCCGCCGTATTGCGCACTCGGACCCACTCGGTTCCCCGAGGCCTGATCGTCATCAGCAGGCACGCTGCGATCCAAACAAAAAGCGTCGCGAAAAGCAAGCCCGCAGATCAAGGAGTGACGCTTCCCAGCCGTCACGTTTAGGAGGACGGCTGCCTAAGCCGTTCCCTCCTTGTGCGCCTCGTTCGGAATCACAATGAAAAGTTGAGACCGCCGAAGGTTGCGACGCTTCGCGCTCAATTTAGAATCCCGTGCGCGTGTTCGAACGAACGCGCTCGAGCATGCCGCAACCAATCGATACGAGGTCTTACGAATCGCCGGAGGAACGGCGTCCAGCGGTTC
>QHOF01000520.1:2301-2821 GCA_003219335.1 Verrucomicrobiota bacterium
TGTTCACAGCCGGCAATCTGCTCTCGATCGCCGGCCGTTTGATGCTCGCTGTGGCGGTGGAATGGGAGCTTTATGCGCGCACACATTCGGCGACCGCGCTTGGACTGGTGGGACTCGTCATCGCGGTGCCGGTGGTCACATTGTCACTGCCGGCCGGCCATTTGGCGGACCGGGTCAGTCGCAAGCAGATCATTCTTGTGTCGCAGATTTTTAGCGCATTCGCATCCGTCGCGCTGGCAGTCGTGTCGTGGAAACATCTTTCCATTCCGCCAATTTCGCCGTTGCGTGGAGCTAATGGCGCGCTGGCCGCAATCGCCACGGTCTTCGAGCGGCATCATCCCGTGTTTCATTTTGATGACGCCTCGGTTCCGCTGATCTATCTGCTTCTTTTCATCGGAGCATCGGCGCGCACGTTTAGTTGGGCGGCGCGCACTGCATTTTTTCCAACGCTGGTTTCGCGTGACGGCTTATCCAACGCGGTCACCTGGAACAACAGCGTTTTCCAAATCGGATCAGTAGT
>QHOF01000520.1:2827-4916 GCA_003219335.1 Verrucomicrobiota bacterium
ACAACAGCGTTTTCCAAATCGGATCAGTAGTTGGTCCGGCTATCAGCGGATTGCTGGTAGCATTCGTAGGATTTCCGTTCGTGTATCTGCTCGATGCGCTCTGCGCGTTTTTCTTCTTTCTTCTGGTTCTTCCAATCCGCCGCAGCAGCCAAAAACGCGAGCAGACCGATGAGAGCACTTGGAAAAGTCTCATTGCCGGAGTCCGATTCGTGTTCAGCAGAAAGGTGATCCTTGCAACAATCACCCTCGATCTGTTCGCAGTGTTGTTAGGGGGGGCGACGGCACTGATGCCGATTTTCGCCGATCAAATCCTGCACGTTGGACCTGTTGGCCTCGGCTGGATGCGGGCGATGCCGGCGATTGGCGCGTTCGGCACGGCGCTCGCAGTCGCGCATCTGCCGCCGATGAAGCAGGCTGGCAGAACCTTACTCTGGTGTGTCTCGGGCTTCGGAATTGCGACGATCGCTTTTGGGTTGTCCAAAGCATTCTGGTTATCGCTTGGAGTGTTATTTTTCGTCGGGGCATTCGACAGCGTGAGCGTGATCATTCGTGGTTCCATCGTGCAACTGATCACGCCGGATGAAATGCGCGGGCGCGTTTCATCGGTGAACAATATTTTTATCGGCACATCCAACGAATTCGGCGCGTTGGAATCTGGGTTGACCGCAGCGCTATTCGGTCCGGTCGTTTCCGTCGTGGCGGGCGGTATCGGAACGATTTTGGTCGTGCTCGGCGTCGCGTTCCGCTGGCCGGAGACACGAAAAATCGGTGCTCTGGATCGGAATCTGCGCTGAAGTGACACGCGTAGCCGTTAGCAGCTAGACAGCCGATTTGATTCGGCGAGACGATCCTGATTTAGAGATAAAACAAAGAACATATGCGTTTCTGTATAGCAACGGTGACTATTTTTATGGCAGTAACTTTGAGCGCGGCCAACGCGGCATCGAACGACGCCGACGCTTCCACGCCGCAGCAGGTGTTCGATGGGATGCGCGAGAGTTTCAAGCCTGACAAGGCAAAAGGCGTACATGCGCGCTATCAGTGGGAACTCAGCGGCCCTAACGGCGGCGAGTGGTGGATCGACGTAAACGACGGAACCTATAAGATGGGCAGAGGAAAGATCGACAATCCGAGCGTTACGTTCATCACCAGCGACAAAGATTGGGTCGCCATGTCAAACGGGAAACTCAAGGGCACATGGGCCTTTATTACTGGCCGACTGAAAGTTCGCGGCAGTCAGGCGGTAGCGAGAAAACTAGACGAGATATTTCCCTAGAATTTCGCTTCGATCTCGAACTTGACGAAAGGAGCAGGCCTCGTCCTGGCGCTCGCTTCAGCCCGAAAGAAATCAAAGTCCCGCCTGACCGTGCAGCCTCCGCCGAGCGTGATCTCAAACGGCTTCAGGCCAGAATAGCTCGCTTGGATGCCAGCGCGATCCTCGCTGTACTGAACCCATGCGTTGTGTACCTGCAGCTTCCTCTCGGGAGTTATGACGTCATCGGTGCGGAAACTTTCGTAAAACAAATTTCCGAAGATGCGAAATTCCCAATTATCACTGGGATTATAGACCAAAGCAGGTTTCGGGAAGACGCCTTCCAGGCGCAAGTGGTCGGTGAAGAGCCAGATGATACCACCGCCGGGAGCAACTATCGGAGTCTGGTTAAGCGCGAAGCCCACTCCGACCACGGCAAAGATTTTGTCTTTTATTAGCGGAAACGTGACGAACGCCTTGGCCGGTATATCGAAATCGTTGCCGTGGACGTCATTTTGGAAAAAAAAGCCTGGATCAATCTCGATACCCGCGCCGGCATGATCATGCACTACATATTCCAGTGCCAGCAGAGCGTGCGCGGTCTGGAGGTGATCGGGCAAGCCATTATTGGTTCCATCGAAATCGAACCGTTCGTACTCGACGCCTGCCCGGAAATACCACTTACCGGTGACGAGGAAGCGATGAGCGTAGCTAAAATCATTATAGAGCGAGTCGCCGTGACCAAAATTGCCTCTCACGTCGTAAAAATTGCTGCTGAACGTGTAGTCCATCTCATAATCGAACAGATCGCGGTGATTTTCCTCCGCTGGCGTGGGC
>QHOF01000065.1 GCA_003219335.1 Verrucomicrobiota bacterium
CCGAGGAAATGATTTGGATGAAGGCGTACATCATGGAACGCGAACGCTTCGACGGCGCCGACATTGCGCACATTCTTCGGCGCTGCGCGGGCGAACTCGATTGGCCGCATCTGGTTGGAAGGTTCGGTGCCGATTGGCGTGTATTACTGAGCCACTTAATTTTGTTCGGCTACATTTATCCGGGTGAACGTTCGCGAATCCCAGCAGCTATTATCGATGATCTGGTCAGGCGTTTGCGAAGCGAAACGACCATTGCAGGGCCTGATCGCCTGTGTCGCGGCACGCTACTGTCGCGAAAACAATATTTGGTGGACATCCAGGAATGGGGATTTCGCGATGCACGTTTGGAGAAACGCGTCCACATGAATGCCAGGGACATTGCGCATTGGACGAAAGCGATCGTAAAAGAAGAACAAGCGCGACGAACGCGCAGTCTGTAGCCCCGAACGCTTTCGGGGCAACGACAACCGGTCCGACTTATGAGTCAACACTTCAACGTTGGGAAGCCGTCGGCGTCGGGCTCAATTCCGCAGGCGTTGATGAAATTGTGGGCGAGAGACTTGCCGACGCGGCGGCGAGCTTGGTTTTCGCTTCGTCGAGCAGTTGCTCCTCTTCCGGGTAAATCTTTCCATCCTCGGCTGCCGAGATGTACTCCTTTGCGCCATCGAGCTGACTTGCTTCAGCCAGCAACAGCGCGACGTAAACGGCGGCATGTTGATCGTGCAACTGGTCGGGCGGCAACTTCTGTATAATGGCAAGTGCCTCGGGGTTTCTGCCAAGCCGGTCGAGAGAAAACGCATAGGTTACAGCGCAATTGATCTCGTTAGCGGCGCGATCGTACGCCTCCCTGGCGAGTTGATGCGATTGTTCCGTATTTTGGCCAAGATCGAGGCCGAGGCGGGCGAGGTCCGCGGTGATCGGCGCCTCGTTGGGCGAGCTCTCGTGAAGGCGCTGAAGAACAGCGTAAAGCTTCCCTGTTTCGTTCTTCGCCCGATAAAGCCGGCGAAGCGCCTCGAGCGCCTCACGGCGCGTTGGAGGATTTTCCGCGATGCGCCACCAGAGTTCTTCGGATTGCTTATCGAGTTCCCATTTCGAGGCAAGACGGGCGAGACTCAGTTCATGTTCCGGCTGTTCTTCTGCTAAATCTTTCGCATCACCCCAGAGCGCTTCAAACTCCGAGTTGCCGCTTCCGCCGGCGCTGCGTCCCGAGCGCAGGGTGGCGATTGCCTGATAGGCGAGACGCAGGTATTCGGCGTCGCCCCACGCGTCCTTGCGTGTCCAGCGTTTCAGACGCGACCAGTTCTTTATTGTCGCATATGCGTCTGCGACTGCGACCGATGTCGGCGCCGAGCTTAGCTGCGCTGCCGGTAACTTGTCGATCCACTTAACAACGTCGCCTGCCAGTCCGTTTTGATTCATCCAGTTCATGAGCGACGTGAGATCGGACGGATTGCGCGCAGCGAACGGTTTCACTTTTTCCAGTAGCAGCCGGAACTTTTTCTCATCGAGCTTCCGATAAAAGTTCAGGCAGAGCAGATAATCGCCGAATGTGACCTCGGGCGACATTTGGAGTTGTTGGGCAAAGCTATCTGCCTCGGCGAGGTCATTGCGTTCCACCGCATCGTTAAGCAATGCCCGCAGCGTGCCAGTCCTGTAAGGAGCCACCCTGCTGAGTCGCTGGAGAGTATCACGGGCTTGCGCACTTTTTGCCGGATCGCTGGAGTGAATTCGCAGCGCAGCGAGGTTGAACTGATAAAGATCATTGTTTGGCTCTTTCTTTACGGCGGCGGCGAACTGTTCCTCTTGCCCGGCAACATTTCCTTCCGCCCGCGCCAGCCAGCCTGCGACGACGTGATAAGTCGCTCTGTCCCGGTCAGTCGGAGAGACCCGATCGAGCGCTTCCCGCGCCAGATCAAGCTTCCCAAAACGCAGCGCGGCGGAAGCGAAATTGAGCTGACTGTCCGGGTCTTTCGGGAGCAATCGCGCTATCTGTTCGCGCCACCAGAGAGCTTCTTCGAGGTTTTGTTTTTCCGCTGCCTCGGCCAAAACGTATAAGGCCGGCAAAGAATTGGGATGTCGTACCAGAAGCTCTTGCGCCGTTTGCGATGCTTCGCTGAGTCTTCCCTCCTGTAGCAATGCAGCGGCCTGGTGCAACAAACGATTTTGCTGCCAGTCCTCAAATAATTTTGAGCCGTAACTGAAGAAGAGCGCACCCAGCAAGAAAGCGATTACCAATGCAGCAACTACAAGAGCGAGACGAACGGGCCAGAAGTAGCGCTGGGAAAAAAAGGACTCCAGACCGGGAATCAACTGGCGAGACTTTCCGTGCCCGGCACTTTTGATTCGTTCTGCCATTTCGTGTCGTGTTTCCGCGCGGCATCGCTCCGCTTGTCCTCCGCGCACGCTGGTTCCTGCGCTAAGGATGAGTCGCTACCTCAGATTCTTTAACCGCAAGCGCCGGTTCAATTGGTTTCAGAGTCTGTTCTCTCAGACGCCGGCCCCAAACGTAGCGCGCCAGGAGGACCTTGATGGTTGCGGTCAACGGCACCGCCAGGAGCGGCCCCAGCACGCCACCGATGACAAGGCCCCAAACAAAAATCGATACAATGACCGTCATCGGGTGCAAGCCGACATAATTTCCCACAATGCGCGGCGCATAAAAGATGCCTTCTAAATTCTGTATGACGATGAAAATTACGGTCACAATAATCGGGTGCGTCCAGTCGCCCCATTGAAAGGCGGCAATGAGAACCGCCGGTACCCAGCAGATGATGATGCCGATGTATGGAATCATCGTAAGGACAACCACCATTGCTCCGATCAAGGGCGCGAAATTGAGCCCGAAAATCGTCAGCGCGATCCCAATAAGTATCCCATCTACCAGACAGACCAGCAGTTGGCCTCGAAAATATGCGGTGACGTAACGATTGATCTCTGACAACGCTTCGGCGACTTCATCTCTGAAAGGCGACGCGCGCAGCGGCAGGTAATCTCTCCAGCGCTGCTGAATGCGCGGTTTTTCGTTCAGTAGGAAAAACAGATAGATCGGCACCAGGATTAAGCTGAGCAGAAAACCTGTGATGCCAAGAAACCCGCCAATGCTTTTCTTCAAGATGTCCCAGAGCTTTCCCACGAACGTCGGAAGCGTTTGTTGCAATTTCGGCATTTGTTTTTCCACGTATGCTCGAATGCGCTGGCGTTCGGCAGTGGTCAGCTTCGGCTGGCTCGGGCCGATTGTTTCAGTTGCGGACGCAGTGTCGCGCGGCGATGCGGTTGGCGTCGCAGCCGATTGTGCGCGGGGAGAAGGAGACGGCGCCGGACCAATGAGCCAGTTGGTAAGACTTGTCGATGGCGATTTTCCGTGTTCGCCGAGTAAGCCGAATGTCTGGTCGAATCGATAGATCAGATCGACGATGTAGTCCCGCGCTCGTTCGGTATAGGCAGGGACTTGCCTGGCAAAATTCGCGCTCTGGATGGAGATGGTGGGGACCAGCCACGCGGCCAATCCTCCCAATGCGAAAAAGGCGATCGCGAAAAGAAGAGCCACGGCTTTGGTGCGACTGAGCGTTCCGCGAGACATTTTTATCACCAGCGGGTCGAGCAGATAAGTGAGAATCACGGCGATGGCCACCGGGATCAGAATTGGCTGAAGGAAACTGATGACATTGGCTGCGGCCCAGACCACTGCGCCGAGGACAACGACAAGAAGAAGCACGAAGCAGGCAGTCAGCGCCGCCCACATCATCTTGCTCTGCCAGGGCGTGGGATACTCACTCATGTTACGTTCACAACGCCCAACCTCGACCGTCCAACATCAAACGTCGAATGCAGGAGTTCAGTGCTGGGCGATTGTCCTTTTGGTGCCCTCGATCTTCTTCGCGAGCGTTTTGTTTTTTGGATCGAGCACCAGCGCTTTTTGCCAGGCTTCCAATGCCTCCGCTGTGCGATTCAATTTCAAATAAGTGTCACCAATGTGTTCGAACACGACAGGATCGTCGCGCTCCACCGTTTTTGCAGCGCGAAGCAGGTCGCTCAAAGCTTGATCGAATTTGCCTTTTCGAAATTCCACCCAACCGAGGCTGTCCAGATACGAGGCGTTGTTTGGTTCCTTCTCGAGGGCACGTTTAATCATGGCTTCAGCTTCATCCAGATTCATGTCGTGATCCGCCCACATGTAACCAATGTAGTTGCACGCCTCTGCCGAATTCTCTGGATCGAGCGCGATTGACTTTCGAAGCAAATCAGCCGCTTTTTCGTACAGACCTGCTTGTTCAGCCGCCGCCCCGTAGTTGAAGTAAAACTTCGCATTTACCACATCGTCATCCTGGTCCATTTGCGCTTCGTGCAGCGCCTCTTCAAAAGTCGCCACAGCTTGCTGACTCTGCTTCGCCTCGCGCTGGGCGATGCCCAGATAATAGACAATCTCCGGCGCGCCGGAAAATCGGCGCCGGGCTTCCGTCAACAGTTTCACCGCGCGATCTGCGTCTTTTAGGGGCCCGAGGAGCAGTTCCGCCAAATGCAGATAGGTGCCGGGGTGATTTGGATTGATCAACAGGCTTTGCTCGTAATTGGTGGCTGCTTTCGCAAACCTGGCCTTGGCTTCCTCAACCCGGTTTGCGCGCAGCAGCGAGCGCGCTTCATCATCCAGCACCTGTGCCAGTAAATCGTAGGGTTGATATTTTTCAGGGTGCTCCTTGATGATTTGTTCGAGCATTTCGACCGCTTTGCTGCGTTGATTTGTCAGCACAAAACCGGTCGCCAGTTTCTCTCGCGCATTCGAATCGTCCGGTTGCAGTTCGAGCACACGCAGATAAAGCGGGATCGCTTCCTTCAGTTGCTGGGATGCTGCGTAATAGTCTGCGACATCCTTCAGGATCGCTGGATCGTCTCCAGCGTGTTCGGCTGCTTTTTTGAAAGTCTCATTGGTCCTCTTTAATTCGTCCGAATTCGGCGGTGAGTCGGACTTAAGCAGAAGGGCCATGTAAAGCTTTCCCAACCGCATCTAGAAATTAGGATCGTTGCTGCGAACTTTTGCGGCGCGGTCGAGAACTTCGAGCGCCTTTTTTTCCTGGCCGGCTGCCAGTTCGATTTCAACCAGGCGCTGGTAACCTTCCACGTCTTGTGGATTCAGGGCAATCGCCCGGTTGGCGTAATCGATCGCCTGATCCGTTCTCTTGAGATACCTCAAATAGACGAAAGCAAGCTGCTGATAAGGCTCGGCATTATTCGGGTTCACTTTGATTGCGTCCTTGAGCACATCAATTGCCTGTGGAAAATCCTCCTGCTGTATGAGTAAAGCGGCCACGCGCGCGGCTAGTTGCGACTGGCCGGGATCGACATCGAGCACTTTGCGATACGCCTCCAGCGCGCGATCCATTTCGCCATTTTCTTCAAACGCCATTCCCTGAACAAAATGTGCGAGCGCATCCGCTTTGTGCGCCCCTTGTGCGCGCAGAGCAAGATCGGGCACCGGTTTTGGATTTATTGAATCATCCTGGCGCGCCACCTGTTTTGATCGATGCGAACGCGCAGTTTTCGCTGGTGTAGCCTTGGGCGCCTGGCCGTACGCAATATTCGCCGCGACGAAAATAGCCAGCGTGAAAACGATACCCCGGCAGGCGAAGACGCCCGACTTTTTCTGCTCGCTCACGCTTAATCTTATCTTTCTGCGGCATGTTCGGCAAACCGGCCACCGTTGCCGACCAATGAAGTAATGGAGGGCTGAAGTAATGGAATGATCGGGAATTGGAGAAGTCGCATTACTCCACCGAGTAACGGAAGCACGGTCCCCGCCGTGCCTTTATACCTTATACCGGAGCCGCTTCTTATGCCGATGCGCCCTCATGCGTTTGCGGCGCTTGTGCTTGGCAATTTTCGCTTTCCGTCTTTTTTTTAGAGAGCCCATTCGGATTTTCAGATTCCTAAGTCCGGATTCAACCACTGAAGTTGCGGCGTTGCAACCACAATGGATAGGCCCATAGCGGAAACCGCAAGGGACTCTTCCACTCCGGTCGGAATAACAGAAGTCAATGTTTCAATCGCCAGCTAACAACAACGGATGCAAGAATATCAGTCGGCCTGCCAGTCACTGCTTGAGCATCGCATCCCGCTTCGCCCTGAATTCTGATTCCGGTTTCCACTCGGGAAATTTGTCGCCGTTGGCGACCTGGTAGCCGACTTCGAAGAGCAATTGAATATCCCGCACGGCCCCGGAGAGGTCCCGGTTTGGATCAACTTCGTCCGAGACCTGATGATAATGGTGCGCGGTGTAATCGTCTTTCTTTTGCCGGCCGAAATTTGCGGGTTTGCCGATGAAATCTTTGCCGCCGCCGGTGTAAAGCGAAGCGACGCCGCGCTTCGAAAATTCAAAATGATCCGCGCGATAAAAGCCGCCTTTTTCCGGCTGACTATTCGGGGTCATAACGCGCCCGTTGCGTTTGGCGGCCGCAGCTAGCAGATCATCGAGTGTTGAATTGTTGTCGCTGACGTCCTCGATGTCGCGCGTTTTCCCCCATGGGTTCACCGTGTCGATATTGATGTCGGCCAGCGTTTTCTCCAGAGGATACAGCGGATGTTCCGCGTAGAATTTCGCGCCGAGCAATCCCGCTTCTTCGGCTGTGGTGGACATGAACAAGATCGACCGTTTGGGCGGCGGATTCAATTTTGTGAACGCGGCCGCGAGCTGAATAACCGACGCCACGCCCGACGCGTTATCGATCGCGCCATTGAAAATCTGATCGCCCCGCAATTCGGGATGACGTCCGAGATGATCCCAGTGCGCCGTGTAAATGACGTATTCGTCGCGCAATTTTTGATCGCTGCCTTCGAGTTTGCCGATGACATTGTGCGATTTGAATGAGCGAATCTGTTGTTTGATCTCGATATTGGCCTTCACATTCAGCGGCACGGGCCGAAATTCTTTTGTGATTGCCGAGTTCTTCAGCTCGTCGAAATTCTGGCCGCAATCGGCCAGTAATTTCTTTGCGGCATCGAGTGCGATCCACGAGCGGGCTGCGACCGTGTCCATGTTTTTATTTGGCGAATCGATCTCGTAGTTTTCCTTCGCCCAACTTGTTTTCACCACGGAATAGGGATAGCCGGCGGGCCCGGTTTCATGAATGATGATGGCTGCCGCGGCTCCTTTTTGAGCGGCGATCTCGTACTTATAAGTCCAGCGGCCGTAGTAGGTCATCGCCTTTCCCTTAAACATTTTGTTGTCGAGCTTTGATGGGTCTTTCGGATCGGGCACCGGCGGATCGCCGATCAGCATCAGTAATGCCTTGCCGCCCACATCGGCGTCTTTGTAATCGTCCCACCCGTATTCCGGCGCGGCGACGCCGTATCCGACAAAGATCACGTCCGACTTGTCGATCTTGATCTCCGGTTGGAGACGCGCCGAGGAGGCGATGAAATCATCCGGATATTTGAGATCGATCGTTTTGTCGCCAATCGCGATTGACATTCGCGGTTCGCTTTTGATGCCGGCGAGAGGAACTTCCTGTATGTAAGTCCCATCCGGATTGCCTGGCTTCAACCCGATCTGCTTAAACTGATCGGTGATATATTTGACCGAAAGCTCTTCGCCTTTCGTTCCCGGCGCGCGCCCTTCAAATTCATCCGATGCGAGAACCTTGATGTGTGCGAGAAGACCGTCCGGCGTGATCGCTTCCAGCGCCGGCTGCAAACGCAACGCTAATTCGCCAGCTGCGAAAAGCGAAGCCGCAGCGGCGCAAAAGATCGCGATGAACCAGCGCGCAAGTTTCATTTCTCTTCCATTTAGCCGGCTCCGTCGGTGTAGCAAGACAATGACGAAATCCGAATGACCCGCCTTCGCGAGGCACGAGCTACCCTGGGTTATCGTGTGAAGATCAACAAGCCCCACGGGGTTGCGGCCATTTCTTGATTCGGCACATGACATTCGCTCTAGCGAACCACCTCGCAATTGGGCATTCTCATTTCATGCCCCAATCGCTTTCAGCTGTTTACATTCATTTGGCGTTCTCGACCAAGGAACGGCGACCTTTCTTGCGCGATGAACTCACCCGCAGCGCGTTGCATTCGTACTTGGGCGGTATCTCAAAACCACTGGATTGTCTACGCATCCTGGTTGGCTGTGGAAGATCACGTGCATCTGCTCGGACGATTTGCATGGCAGGGTGGCTACGCGGATTTCTCGGTGAGTGAATCCAATCTCAAGCAAGTGAAGCAATACATCGCAGATCAGGTGCCGCATCGTCGCAAGATGAGTTTCCCCGACGAATTGCGCGCGTTACTGCGCAAGCATCGGATCGAATAGGACGAGAGATACATCTGGGATTGATCGAGGGCTCGGGAACATCGTCGCAACCCCGTTGGGGTTGATTTCATTTCAAATCCCAACCTAAGGTAGCTCGATTCTCGCAACCTTGGGCTGGCGGCTACAATCCCTTCGGGATTTTTGTGCAGCCTCCCGTTTCTGGCGGATGCGTTGTGAAATCCTCGTTGCGGCGAGAATGGCAGCGCGAAGTTACCTAGCTTCCTGCGAGGGACCGGCGGGGACCTTCTTTTTATCCTGCGGGCCGATGCCGATTTTTTTCAGGAACGGTTGGATGGATTGTTTGCGGCCCAAGAATTTCTCGATTGAGACCGTGACATCGCGCGAATCGCCTGGCTCGTAAATTTCCCGGCGCAATTTCATGCCGGCTTGTTTGTCGAGATAACCGTTCTTCGCTTTTTCAAAAACGGTCGCCATGTCAGCGGCGATCGCGTCTGCCCAGGCGTAGCCATAATAACCGGCGTCGTAGCCGTTCAAGTGACCGAAGTAAGAAACGAACGTGGTGCTTCGGCCGATCGGCAGAAACACTTTTTCCAGGATCGGATTCGATATGGCCACGCAATCGTAAGGCATATCTTCGGGATGCGGATCGTGCAGGGCGAGATCGAGCGATGCGAATGCGAACTGGCGCCGATAAAAAACACCGGCATTGGCCAGCTTGGCGTCGTTCAATTTTTTAACAATATCCGCCGGAATTTTCTTTGACGGATCGCGATAATCGGCGGCGAAGGTGTCGAGCACCTTTTTGTCCCAGACCCAGTTTTGCAGCATCTGCGAGGGCGCCTCGACGAAATCACCCGGCACATGCGTCCCGGCGAAGCGGCCGTACCTCGCGCGAGTAACAATCGAATGCAGGCAGTGGCCGAACTCGTGAAACAACGTTTCCACATCCTGGTGCGTCATGAGGGATGGTTTGTCCGCGCTCGGTGGCGGGAAGTTGCAAAGCAAAGTGACAGCCGGCCTCTGGTATTTTCCGTCCGGTAACAATTTGCCACTGATAATTTCGAACTCGGCGAAGTGATTATATTTTCCTTCGCGAGGAAACATGTCGAGGTAAAACATCCCGAGCGGTTCGCCACTGACGGCATCGGTCACCAAATAAAGCTGGAGATCATCGATCCATTTATAGGGCGCGGCGATGTTTTCGAACTTCAAGCCAAAAATGCTCTGGTAGATGTTGAACATCCCATCGAGCACTCTTTGGAACGGGAAATACGCGCGCAACGCTTCCTTATCGACAGCATATTTTTGTTTGTCCCGCTGGTTGGCGTAGTAACGCCAGTCCCACACCATGATCCTGGCATTGGGATCCTTCGTTTCGGCGGCTTTCAATTTTTGTAATTCCGCCACTTCGCTGTCGAACTTCGGCTGGATGCCGATGACCAAATCATTGATGTACTTCTCCGCGTTCACCCCGGTCTTTGCCATTTTGACTTCGGTCTGGTAGTCGTCCCAAGATTTGTAGCCGAGCCGCAACGCGATCTTGTTCCGGAGCGCAAGCATTTGATTGAGAACGGGGACATTCGTGTCTTTCGCCAGGGTTTCGCGCACTAAATAAAGTTGTTTGCGCGTGGCTTCGCTCTTCGCGTTTTCCTCCACCGTGTTGAACTGCCACGTAACGTTCGCCATCACGGTATAAGCATCGTCTCCAGTTTTGATACCCGGGGAGGCGAAAAAGCTGTCCGGGAGACCGTCGAGATCGGCGTTTGTGAATATGACCGGAGCGCTCGCCTTAACGATGTTGGTGTCGAAATCGGTCCCGAGCTTGGATAATTCTTTGCGCAGCTGCTCGACTTCCTTGCGCTGGTCGGGCGGCAAATCCAAGCCAGCCCGCCGATAATCGCGCAACGTTTCATTGAGCAGTTTCTCCTCTTCGCCAGTGAGTTTCGGATGGGTGTCGGCGAAAGCTTTGATCGCTTTGTAAACGTCCTCGCGATAGTCAATTCCAACCGCCCATTCTTGATGAGCCTTCACCGCGTTCTCCGCGGCGGTGCGCATCGCGGGATTCGTGTTTGTTTCTTTAATGATCGTTGCCTTGTTCGCCGCGTTTCCGGCTTGGTAAGTGAGATCGTCGAGCGCGACGACCGTGCTTTTGAAAGTAACTTTGCTCAAGTCTTGGGCGCCGATTTGATCCAGTGCGCTATTTGCTTGAGCGATCCCATCTTTCATTGATGCCTCGACCGCTTCCGGCGTTTGGTCCCAATCGGGAACCGTCAGCACCGCGTTTGCTTTTGCGGCCGCCGTACGAAAATCATCCACCGTTTTTGTTTCAGTGGCGGAAAGATCGACAAGTGGAGCTAGAGCTAGAGCAAGAGAGAAGATTGATGGACACAGGCATTTCATACCGAAAGGTTTGTTGATGAAGGGAGCGAACATTGTGTAAAAGGCTTTGCCGGTAAAGTGAAAACGCCGGCCATCCTGTATGATCGAGAAATTTTTCCTCGCTTTTATTCCGATCTTTGTTGCCGTCGATCCAATCGGGCTCGTTGCGATCTTCATGGGCCTTGGCACCAGCGCGTCGGGCGAATATCGAAAACGACAAGGGTATCTGGGAATCTTCACCGCTCTTTGCGTGGCAATCGGTTTTATTTTTCTCGGTAAGATTATTTTTGCGGCACTCGGAATTACCGTGGCGGATTTTCAGGTCGCTGGCGGTCTGATCTTGCTTGGCTTGGCGGGGCGAGAATTGCTCGGGCTCGGACCACACGATCGCGGTGGTAGCGACGAATTCGGAATTGTTCCGCTGGGGATGCCGCTCATTGCTGGGCCGGCATTGCTTACCGCCCTTCTGGTCCTAGTCGATACCGTCGGGCTGCTTTTTACGCTGGTCTCGCTTCTGGTAAATCTGGCACTGGTCGCGATCGCGTTCTGCAACGCGGAGCGATTTACCCGCTGGATGGGCAAACAAGGCCTGCGTGGGGTATCGAAAATAATCGCACTGCTTCTTGCCGCGATTGCCGTCAGCCTGATTCGGCGTGGCTGGCATGCCGCGGCTTCATAATCAGTTTTTGCCTTTAGCACACAACGTTTTAATTTACGGCCGGTTAAATCCGAAGAGGAGGCCAGAACCGATTCAGTTTAGCGTATTTAGAGCTTAACTCGGGGTCGTTGACACACTGGCAACCCTTGTTACTATCCTCGCTCCTATGAGATTTCCCCTGGCATTAACGACGAAGATTGCGGCTTACATGATCGGCCACAAGTTACGTGGCACGAAGAAGTTCGCCACGGTGCTTCAGCTTGAACCTTTGCACACATGCAATTTGACGTGCACCGGATGCGGACGGATTCGCGAATATTCCACATCGCTGAAGGATATGATGAGATTGGAGGATTGCCTCGCGGCAGCAGAAGAGTGCAACGCGCCCATGGTCTCCATCTGCGGAGGTGAACCGCTTATCTACCCGCACATTGAAGCGCTGGTGAAAGGATTGCTTAAGCAAAACCGGATCGTTTACATCTGCACCAACGCCATGTTCATGCGCAAAAAAATGCGCGAATGGCTCGCTTCTGAATACCGGAAAGCGGATACCGGAAACCGGAGAGATTTGGAAGCTAAGATTGAATTCCTACAATCGAGAGGTCTGATTTCGGAAAAGGACGCGGCGGAAATTCGGAAAGGTCCAAAGGATCCTGGCAAGTCAACGATCGGGCCGACTAAATGGATGTACTGGAACGTGCACCTTGACGGTCTCGAGCGAACGCACGACCTCATTGTGGAGCGCGAAGGCGTCTTTCAAGAGTGCATCCTTGCGATCAAGATGGCAAAGATTCTCGGCTATCAAGTGGCTACCAACACGACCATTTACAAGGAAGCCGATATGCAAGAGGTCGAGCAGATGTTCGATTATCTCTCCGATCTCGGCGTCGATGGCCACACAATTTCGCCCGGCTATGAGTACGACGCCGCAAAGAAAGATATGATCAAACGGCTGAATCTGCGCCCGGAAGACTTTTTCCTTACGCGCTCCATGACGATTCAGAAATTCCGGAAAGTCGAGGAATGGATGAATCGATACACATTTTTGGGAACGCCGATTTATTTTGAATTTCTCGCAGGCAA
>QHOF01000066.1 GCA_003219335.1 Verrucomicrobiota bacterium
AACGATTAACTTATGGAGAGAAATTTCTTCTCCGAGATCACGAATGAAACGAGCGCTCTGGAATGTGCTGGCCTTTGCCGGGTTGCTGTTGATGACCGCGTCGTTCGCCTGGGTCCTGCACCGTCAGGCCGAGCGGCCCGCGGCCAGAGCACCGTCGAGAACGGCGCAACCGCCGGCTGCTGCGCCCAAGCCTTTTGCCGTAGTCGTCCTTGATCCCGGCCACGGCGGTCAAGACTCCGGCGCAATGTGCGGTGGCGTAATGGAAAAAGACCTGACGCTGGACGTGGCGCGGCGAATCGACCGGCTGCTGGACTCGGAAGGAATGGCCACATTGATGACCCGCTTGGGAGACACCTATGTTTCGCTGGCAGACCGCGCGGCATTCGCCAATCGAGTGACAGATTGCATTTTCGTCAGCATCCATTTCAACGAAGATAACAAACCGGTAGCCACCGGCGTAGAGACGTACTACGCCGCGCATCAAATCACTGCCGGCTCGTTTTTGGCTTCGTGGTTGCCTTTTCTGTGGCGAGCACTTTCGGATTCGCCGAATCCTGAGAGTCAACGTCTTGCCGGATTTATTCAGGAAGCGCTGGTGGCGCGCACCCGGGCCGTGGATCGGGGCACGCGAACCAGCGAATTTTTTGTGGTCACAAACGTGACTGCTCCTGCCGTCTTGATCGAGGGAGGATTTCTCACAAACAAGGCGGACATTTCCAGGCTCGCGACTGAGGATTATCGCGACCAGATTGCCGCAGCCGTGGCCGACGGAATTTTGCGTTATCGTGACGCGGCGAGTCAGCCCCGAAAGCGTTCAAGGTTGGTGGTGAAAGATCCGAGAAAGCGCTGAATAGGCAAAAAAGCGGGGCGTCAAAAATAACATCGAAATGAAAAGCAAAATCGCTGCGCTGATCTTCATTGGATCGCTGATGCTGGCGCGCGCCGATCAACTGGTTGAAAGCGTGCAGCAGGCGCTGAAGGACCAGGGTTTTTACTATGGCGAAGTGACCGGTGAAATGAATGCAAACTTAACCGCAGCCATTCGCCGCTACCAAATTCGCAACGGCCTGCAAGTTAACGGCGAACTCAACAACGAGACGCTTCACTCGCTGGGAATTAACTCTTCTGGCTCTACCCGACCAGCAACGAAAGCTGCGTCGCCGAGTCCTGCTTCGGCTGCTACACTTGGCGAAGGATCCTCTAACGAGACGGAAAATGCGGCGACCGCGCCGCCGGTTCAGCCATTTAACAATGAGCCGCCGACCCAACAAGTGTATCCATCCAGTCCCGTGACTTCCGGCGCTTCACCAGGAGGAGTGCTTGCTGGTACTCCATTCGAGACTGCTACTGCCGGTGTGCAGCGCAATGTGATTCTCTCGGCCCAGATCGCACTGGCCCGCCGGGGCCTCTATCACCAACAGATTGATGGAATCTATGGGCCGGCAATGGAACTTTCCCTGCGAGCATATCAGGCCCAAACGAAGATTCCTGTGACGGGCCGGCTGGATATCGAAACGCTTGCAGCAATGCGCTTGTTGCCACCGCCACGCGAACCGTATTACGATCCCTCGCGCCGGCGTATGCGTGCCCCGCCCGGTCCGCCAGTTCGCGGTCAGTGGGTTCCTGAATAACGTGACGCGGGCCTCTGGCCCGCCGCGGCGGGCCAGACGCATGCGCTACTTTGGAGTATCGAAACGCACTGATTGTAGTTCGGCAAAAACTGTGCCGACAAAAACTTGCGCTTCAATGCGGAGCAGAATGCGCTCCGCATCATCTGACACCCAGATGGTGGCGCGACGAAATTTCCGATACGGCTCCAATTCGAGATGCTTGCCGATGCGCTTCAACTGCAAATCAAGTTTGATTGCGTTGTAAGTAGCGGCGTGCACAGAGATTTTTTCCCGGCCGGCGACGGTGACGGTAGCAAGATAAGCATTGGTAGCGGGGTAAACGACAACGCGATAAACGCTGTGATCCCCAAGGGGCTGGCTGCGCAAATAGAGCACCGCCGAGTGCATATCGAACAGGTTCGGCAAACTAAACTGGCGAGTCTTTGTTTTGGTGGCATCGCCTTCGCCTTCTGTTTTCGCCGCAGTTACTCCGCTGTTTGTAAATGTGAGATGGGTAGCGATTTTTTTTGATCGATAATTCTCTGTTTGCTGCGTTTCGATCGGGTGCAGTGTTTCCGCGTTGGCGACCGCGCGATGGGTCACATCGAGTTTCCACAGCAACCGAACCAAGCCGATGGTTCGGCCCGTTCCGTCGAGTTGAAACTTATCTCCAGAGGGCTTTGTAAAATGGACCTCTCCGGTGGCGGCGGTAAATCCCGCCCATCCGAAGCGGTAGAATGCACGCAGCGGACGCCACTCGGGAAAATTCCCAGCCGGATCTCTGCTGACCGTCGCCTGCCAATTCGCCGCCAGCGAACCGGCGCAGAACGCGAACAAAATCGCGATCGCCCATTGTGTTGATCGTCGATGGAACATTTTCGCAGCCAGCCGCCATTCACAAATCGTCGTTATGTGAGCCTGCGGCTCTCCCGTGTACGCAAAAATACACGCGAGTTTGGCCCGCGTGTATTTCTGAATGATCGAATGTAATTTAAGGTTTCGACGCTCTTGCCGGCGTAACAGAGCTACTCGTCGAAGCTTTTCCACTTGAAGCTGCAGCGCGGCCTGGCCTGTTGAGCGCGGAGATCACGTCGTTTGTGAAATCGACATTGTCCGGCGCGTACATCACCACTGGGACGCCATTGATGCTCATACCCGATTTATCCAGGACCAGGTCGAGATTTTTGGCTTTGACTTTCTCCACTACGACGTCGGTGATTTCCTTTACGATTCCCTCTCGCACGCGCATCAGTTGTTCTTGCAATTGTCGTTCACGGGTTTGGCGGAAATCGCTGATCTCCTGCTCCATTCTTTTGATGCTCGCGATCTTGTCGTCGCGATCTTTGGCGATCTGCGTCTTCTTATCCGCGCTCAAGGCTGCGGACTCCAGCTGCTTGTTCAGATTGTTGATCTCGTCCAGCGACTTCTTGTAAGCTTCTGCCCGGTCGTAGTATTCTTTCTTGGCGGCATTCTTCGCGTCGTTGATCTTTACTTCGGCTTCCTTGGTCTTGTTATATTCCTTAAAAGCGCGCTGCATATCGACGGTTCCGATTTTCAGCGTGCCCTGTGCGAACGCCGCAAGCGGAAGGACGAGGGTTAGCGCAAAGACTATGGACAAAGACTTCTTCATAAAACGGAGGATAAGGTGGTTGGAAACGGTTTAGACTGCAACGATATATATTCGTTCAAAATTGATAACCAACACTGAAATTGAAGTGGCCGCCGCCATTGTAGCCGTCGCGTTGAAGGGGATACCCATAGTCAAGGCGCAGCGGGCCAATGGGCAGATTTATTCGAAGCCCCACACCGATATCGGAAACGATGTGCTTAAAGTCGAAAGACCAGGGGTCAGCATTGACGAAACCAGTGTCGTAAAAGACCGCGCCGCGCGCCTTTTCGATGATGGGGAAAGTCCATTCAATTGTGGCCCGAGCCATTGATTGGCCGCCGATCGGTTCACCCGTTGCGTCTTGCGGTCCGACTTCGCGATAGGGAAATCCGCGGAGGTTATTTGCGCCTCCGAGATAGAGACGTTCAAAGATTGGGACCTCCGTGCCATTGCCCCACGTATCGACTGTGGCAACCTCGGCGTTGAGAAGCAGGATGGTGTCCCATTTAAGACGAAAATATTGCGCCCCTTCCAGGTCCCATCCGTAAATCTGGGTATCGCCTCCCAGAAAACCGCCCGCAATAAAAGGCGAAAGGGTGACGCGTTGCCCCGTTCGCGTGAGCAACGGATTGTCGCGGCGGTCGAAGACGACACTGCTCAAGATCTTGCTCTCGGTGAAGGAACCCTCCTGGGACTGAATGAACGAGGAGGCAGTGGAGGACACATTAAAAATATCGATGTCCTGCAACTGGTATGCGAGGCTCACGTACATGGAGGAAGTAATCGGCTTGCGCATCTCGATTGTGAACCCGTAATTGCGCTGGTTGTATTCCACGCTCAGATAATCCGCCTCTGAGTAAAAAAGCTGACCGCTCAGCGATAGTCGCCGGTCGAGGAAATACGGCTCGGTCAAGCTGAGGAGGAAGTCTTTCCGCTGAGTGCCGTACTGGAGGCGCACCCGGAATTTCTGACCACCCCCGGTAAAGGCAGGCCAGTTAAACAAATCGAAATTGCCTTGCGTCAGTTCCACGAACCCAACCAATTGATCAACGGTGCTGAAGCCCGCCCCGAAACTCAGCGAGCCCGTCCGTTTCTCCTGCACTAAAATCGTGAGGTCTTTGCGGCCGGGCACATCTGTGTCTTCCGGGTAGGTCTCTACCTTGGAAAAATAACCGAGGTTCTCCAAACGTTTCTTCGTCGTGTCCACCCGGACCGTGTTGAAGACGTCTCCGGGCGCAACGAGAACTTCCCGGCGGATGACCTTGTCCTTCGTGCGCGTGTTCCCCTCGATATCGACCCGGTTCACATATGAGCGCTCGCTTTCCTCAATCTTGTAATGCACATCGACCAAAGCCGGACCGGCCGGGGTGCTTTCCGGCGTGATCACCAGATCGACGTAACCGCCGCTGCCATACGCATCGGCCACCGCCTTTGCGTCGTCGTGCAATTGCTTCGGCGAATACACGCTGCCTTCCTTCATTTTTAGCAGAGCGCGAATCGCTTGTTCCTTGGCTACCTTCTCACCCGAAATGGTGAGGTTGCGTACGTGATACTGTGGACCTTCTGCAATCACGATGGTGATGGTGAGTGCGCCCTTTGCATCCCGTTCACGGCGCACGTCTTTGATTTCGACGTCAATGAAGCCGTGATTTTGGTAAAACTCGCGCAGGCTGTCCAAGTCCTGTTGCAGTTGCGCCTCGTCGAGTCGGCCGGACTTATCAACAAAGGCGACGATCGTTTTGCGCTTGGTTTTCATTTCCTTGCGCAGCCGCCAGTCGCTGAAGTGCGCGTTCCCCTCGAAACTGATCTGTTTCACCGCGCCTTTCGCTCCTTCGTTCACGGTGAAAATCACCCGCGCCGTCCCACGCCTCTCATCAATTGATTCCACACGGAATTGCACGTTGACATCCGTGAAGCCGTGCGACTGATAAATTTCGATGATTTTCTCGCGTGCCTCTTCCAAATCCTCTTCTCTGATCGGGTAGTTGAGTTTCAATTTGATTTCTTTGCGCAGTTTCTTCGCGCTGATCCGTCTGGCTCCTTCGATTACGATTTCTCGCGCAACCAAACGCGTCTGCACCTGGACGATTACCTTGATGCCGTTGCCTTCTGGCGCACCGAAGATGCGAACATTTTGGACCGCGCCGCTCTTGTAAAGCGCTTCCACATCCTGCTCCACGGTTACGTCGTTATATGGCTGGCCCACCTTTGTCCGCATATATGCCAGAATCCGCTCTTTACTGACGGTGGCGGGCCCTGTGTACTCTACTTCGATCGACCGGATGATGGGACGAGGCGGCGCCTCCTGCGGAGTTTGCGACCGGGCCGATGGCGCTCCCAGCAGCGCACAAATGAATGCGACCCAAGTTGCCGAAAGTGGGGGGCGCATCCATCCGGAAAGTTCTTTCATAGGTTAAGAAGCGCAATCCCGCGCAAACGGACCAACGCGGAACAGGCGGCTATATCGGGAAGAAGAAGCCCATCGTCAAGGCAAAGATTTTCTACAGTTGCTAGTGCCTCCACCGAGAGTCCGGCCGTGAGTTTTAATTTAGAAGTTCGTACCAGTTATTCCGCCGCCGCGGCTGGTAGCCGGCATCGCGAACGAGGGATTCGATCTGCTCAGCATTTAGCCGAAATGTTGTCCCGGCGCTGCTCACCACATTTTCTTCCATCATTACCGAGCCGAAATCGTTTGCGCCATGTCTGAGTGCGATCTGGCCGATATCCGGACCTTGCGTCACCCAGGAGCTTTGCACGTTCTCGATGTTGTCGAGGAAAATCCGGGCCAGCGCTTGTGTCCGCAAATATTCAGCCACGCCAGTGGGCTGCTTCACTTTGAGCACGGTATGCTGCGGTTGAAAGGTCCAGCAGATAAACGCAGTAAATCCACCGCTGCGGTCCTGTTGATCGCGAATGCGCCGCAAATGTTCGACGCGGTCGTCGATTGTCTCGACGTGACCGAACATCATCGTAGCGCTCGAGTTCAAACCCAGCTCATGCGCGACCTGCATCACCTCCAGCCATTCATCGCTGTTGATTTTCAAAGGCGAAATCTTCTTCCGCACGCGATCCACCAATATTTCACCGCCGCCGCCCGGAATTGAACCAAGTCCCGCGTTTTTAAATTCGGAAATCACTTCTCGCAACGGCATCCGAAAGGTTTCCGCGAAATGCTGGAACTCGGGCGGACTGAATCCGTGGATATTGATGTGCGGATACTTTTCGCGGATGTGATGCAGAAGGTCGATGTACCATTCGAACGGCAATTTAGGATGATGCCCGCCCTGCATCAGAATTTGTACTCCGCCCGCGGCGGAAAGTTCGTCCAGTTTTTGATCGATCTGATCAAAGCTCAGGACGTAATGGTCCTCATCTTTCTCGGTCCGATAAAACGCGCAGAATTTGCAATAGACGTTGCAGACGTTCGTGTAGTTAATATTGCGATCCACGATATAAGTCACGATCTCGCGCCCGCGCCCGCCGTAACTTCTCGCCTTTGCCAAATCGCGCCTGGCATGGGCATGCGCGCCGAGTTCTTCCAGCGGCCACCGATATAATTCCAGCGCGTCGTCCGCCGAAATCCGTTCGCCCGCGAGAACTTTTTGCGTCAGCCCATCTCGATTCAAAGAAACCATCGCCGGTCATTTTATATGACGTGTCGGCTCATTGCACGTAGATGATTGTGGTTATGGATCACGTAGCCGTCATTGGCGCGGGCGTATCGGGATTGACCTGCGGCGTCCTGTTTGCAGAACGCGGATACCGCCCGGCGATTTTTGCGAAGGAAACAGGCCAGCAAACCACGTCCGGCGCCGCGGGGGCGCTTTGGTTTCCTTACGACGCGGAGCCAGCAGAAAAAATCATTCCCTGGGCGCTCCGGACGTTTGAAATGCTTGCCGATCTCGCTGGCGTTCCAGCAAGCGGCGTCGCGATGATTGAGCTGCGCCAATTTTCGCGCACCGGCGAAATTCAAATACCCGATTGGGCCATCCCGCTCGGCGCGCGCCCGCTTCCTTCCTCTGTCATTTCGAGCGAACCCGGAAGCGAAGTCGAGAAATCTCTAACTGTTCGGTTTGGCGAATTCACCAGCGGCTTCTCGCTCCGCGTCCCGCTAATGGACACGACGATTTATCTCGATTATCTGGCCGGGCGTTTCGTGGAGGTTGGCGGCCAAATCAATACGAATATCCGCTTCGAAAATCTCGAAGAGGTCGATCCAAAATTCGATCTCGTGATCAACTGCGCCGGGATTGGCGCACGCGAGCTTGTGCAGGATTTCGATCTTGAGCCGCATCGTGGCCAGGTCGCAATCGTATCGAAGATCGATAATCTCTCGTGCGCGATTGTATGTGACGATCCTCCGCTTATGTACGCAATCCCCCGGGGGAACGATTGCGTTTTCGGCGGAACAAACAATCTCAGCGACAACTTGGCGACTGACCCCGCAACCACACATCGCATCGTCGCCGAATGCAGTCGTGTGTTGCATATCGACAAACCTCGCGTCCTCGCCGAGCGCGTCGGGCTGCGTCCGTATCGGAGATCAGGCGTGCGTCTCGAGCGCGAAAAACTTCGCGATGGCCGCATCGTCATCCACAATTACGGTCATGGCGGCTCCGGCTTCACGCTCTCCTGGGGTTGTGCACGTGAGGTTGTTGAACTAGTCCCCTTGTAGCGACTAGCGGGCCGAAGTAAGGTTAGCGCACGCGTCTCGCGTGCTGGCGAAGCCGTCTCGGGTTTCGCAAAGTTTTCTTCTTCTCGATTTTTTATGTGGAAATAGAGCGCGCTTCCATGCAGCGTTGCTTTGAGAAAAAGATCGTTTCGGCGTGACGCCGAAACCAGCACGCGAGACGCGCGCGCTACCCTACGTCAGCGCGATGCACTGGAAAGAGCTCACCACATCGTCGGGGCCTTTTTCGGCGAAGAAGCTTTCGTAATAGCCGGGGCCGAGATCCCAATATGGGCCCTTGTAATAATCGTCGCGATAAAATCGCCACACCCCGCTGACCACGATCAGACAGCTGATCCGATCGTTCCAATAATCGCCGATGTAATGAAAACTCAGGTTGGTACGCGCGTAGGCTCCAGCAAATCCGGCGTGGTCGTAAAGCACCAGCTCAGGCAGCCGTATATGCTCTGTCACCATCGGCGCTTCCACTTTTCCCGCGGCGGAAGCGTGATAGCTCAGCGGACCAACTTTCCATTTCATGTCGATGATGCAGCCGTTTTCGGGCGCCAATTCAGTTTTGGGTATTCGTGGCATAAGCGTGTTTGGGCGATGGTTTCCTCTAATTGATCAAATGAAATCTGCTCTGTCGAGCAAAGAGATTACGACAAACGATTTTTTGGAAAGCGCTGATCAAGCGATCAGGATGGCCGGCTCCACGGCAGCCTTGCCTTCACTGGCTTTTTGCCCATCCGATCACGCCACAGGCAACGCGCGCGCCGGAGTCGCCGGACGGCTGAGACTTCAGATCGTCCGCTTTCGCATGCACCACCACCGAGCGTCCGATCACCGACTGCTGGTCATTTGTGAGCGAGATTTGATGGTCCAGATACTCCAACTTCGCTTTGCCAGAAGCGTCGGCTTCCACATTTCCCATGTCGCCCACATGCCGCTCGACTGCGTCTGGACCGGCGTGCGGTTTGTTGGTTGGATTAAAATGAGCGCCAGCGGAACTGGCATCGGCCGCGCTACAATCGCCGAATTCATGAACGTGAAAGCCATGGTTGCCAGGAGTCAGGCCTGTTATCTCTGCCTGGACCTGCACGCCATCGGCAACTTCGGTAAATGTGACCGTGCCGCTCAATTTGTTGCCCGCTGTGGGATGAAGCACCGCAATCGCCTTTAATGGAGCCGACGATTTCTCCTCCGTCTGCGCCTGCGCAGTGAAACCCGCGAACGATAAAAAAATCAGTCCAATTAACGAAGCTCGAAAAGAATTCATATTAACATCTCTATTTCGCAACGCTGGAGAAGTCCGGTCGCATCCCATCAATCCCAGTCGGGTTAAGGCGCTACAGCGCGCACTGCTGTAGTGTGCGCTGTCCTCAGCGCAAGGGGTCTTAGCCAGCTATCACGATCCCCGCTGAGGACAGCGGACGCTCCAGCCGTTTTTTCGAGCGAGCGGGTTTCTCGAAGGTTTTCTAGGCGCGGTCTTTCAATTGCGTTTTACCGGCCGTGCGCGCGCAGTGGACGCAACAGAAAATCTGTCCGTCCGCTTCGACGCCATGTCCGACGATCCGGCAGTTGCAATGCGGGCAAACCGGCGCCAGCGCGTGGATCGCGCACTCGAAGCTGTCGAAGGTGTGATGCTTCCCGCCAACGACTACTTCGAACGCCTTGTCATACTCATTCTCGCAAACTTCACATGTAGCCATACACGAATGTTTCGCGCCCCGTGAGCTCCGCGGCGGTGTTCAGTTTAGTATTGCGAATGGAACTTGAGCCTTTCGATGCAGCCTCCCCTAGCTGCAACGCTCGCCTTATTCAAGAAGTAGAGATACATCTGGAAAGTGATACTTTTCTCTGCGAGGCGCCTATGGAAATACCAAAACGACTGATCGATTGTTTAAATGAAAACAAGGTGCGATACGAAATCCTGCATCACCCTGAGGCGGTGACTGCGCAACGAATCGCCCAGGCCGAGCACGTCAAAGGCCGGCATCATGCCAAAGTGGTCATGATCAAGTCGGGAGAGCATCATTTGATGATGGTGCTGCCGGCAGATCACCAAATCGATCTGGAAAAAGTCGAGAAAGCAATCGGTAAAGCCTGTTCGGAATTCAAGGCGCTATTCGGCGACTGCGCCATTGGTGCGATGCCGCCCTTTGGGAATCTCTATGGTCTGCCAACCTACGTGGACAAGAATCTGGCGGAACAGGACTACATCGTCTTCGAAGCGGGCACGCACACCGACGCAATTAAAATGAGCTACAGCGATTACGAAAAGATCGTAAAGCCAAAGGTCGCGGAGCTGGCCATCAAGCTTCAGCCGATGAAAGGAGCTTAAGCACGCGGAGAGGCGCGCGACGATTCGGATCAAGCGAATGAAGACTGCGTTGACAAGCCTGGTTCTCTGGCTGGCTTGCGCGACGGCGCCAACAACCTTCGCGGCGGAGAAAGTTTCGCTTATCAAGATCGATGGAGCGATTGGGCCCGCGACGGCTACCTACATTTCGCGCAGCATTGAAGAGGCCCGGACACAAAATGCGCAGTGCCTGGTCATTCAACTCAACACGCCGGGCGGTCTGCTCGATTCGACGCAAAAGATTGTGCAAAGCTTTTTGGGTTCGCCCGTGCCGGTAGTGGTTTACGTTGCACCGACTGGCGCGACCGCAACCAGCGCGGGTTGTTTCATCACTATTGCTGCCAGCGTGGCGGCCATGGCGCCCGCCACTACCATTGGCGCGGCCCATCCGGTTTCAATCGGCGGCTTTCCCAGCGGCGGCGAAGAGAAGCCGGACGAAACGATGAAGCAGAAGCTGGAGAATTTTTCGGTCAGCTACATCGAAACAATCGCCGGTAAGCGCCAACGCAATGTTGAATGGGCCAAATCCGCCGTGAAAGAGAGCGCATCGATCACCGCCGAGAAAGCGCTGGAATTGAAAGTCATTGATCTGATCGCCACTGATATGTCCGACCTGTTACAAAAATTGAATGGGCGCATAGTGGACGGCAAATCGTTGAAGACCGCTGGCGCCGAGGTGGCCGAGGTAAAGATGTCACCCGCGGAGCGGGTTTTTCAAAAACTGTGGCGACCCGAGGTGATGTTCATTCTAATGCTCATCGCGATTTACGGAATCATCGGCGAGCTGACGACGCCGGGCGCCATCCTTCCGGGCGTGGTCGGCGCGATCGCATTGATCCTTGCGCTTTATCTGGCGGCGATTCTGCCTGTTAATGTGACCGGGCTTGTGTTGATCGCGCTCGCACTGATGCTGTTCATTATTGACGTTTATGCGACTACGCATGGCGTGCTAACGGTCGGGGGAGTCATCGCATTTCTCATCGGTTCGCTCATGCTCTTCAACCGCGCCGATCCGCTGTTTCGTTTGTCGCTCAACTACATTATTCCAGCCACCCTGGTCACCGCGGCGTTCTTCGTTTTCGTAATTGGAAAAGGCCTGCGCGCCCAACTGCTGCCGGTGAAGGTGGGAAAGGAAACACTCATTGGAAAAATAGTGACCGCACTGACGCCAATCGACTCGCGCGGCGGCCGCATCTTTGTCGAAGGCGAATATTGGAATGCGGTGAGCGATACGCCTATCGAAAAAGACCAGCAGGCTGAGATTGCAGCAGTGCAAGGGTTGATAGTAAAACTGAAAGCCAAAGGAAAATAAGACCATGGAACTAATCGAAACGTTGCCGCGATTGCTCAGCTGGGCCGTGCCCATCATTATTCTCGCCATCATCATCCTGCCGCAGGCGATCCGTATCCTGCGCGAATACGAACGCGGCGTGATTTTTCGGCTCGGAAAATTACTCGGCGCCAAAGGGCCGGGATTGATTTTCCTCATCCCGATTGTCGATCGGATGGTGCGAATGGATCTGCGCGTCGTCACCATCAGCGTCGAGAAGCAGGAGGTAATGACGCGTGACAACGTGCCGGTGACGGTCGACGCGGTTGTTTATTTCCGCGTGGTCGATCCGCAAGCCGCGGTCGTGAAAGTGGAGAACTTTCTCAAAGCCACCTCGCTGATGTCGCAGACGACGCTGCGCAGCGTGCTCGGCCAGGCCCCGTTGGATGACCTGCTTTCGCAGCGCGAGGCGATCAACCTGAAGTTGCAGGAGATCATCGACCGGCAAACCGAACCATGGGGGGTGAAAGTCACGGCGGTCGAGGTCAAGGATGTGGCGCTGCCCGACACCATGAAGCGCGCCATGGCCAAGCAGGCCGAAGCCGAGCGCGAGCGGCGCGCTAAGATCGTCAATGCCGAGGGCGAATTTCAAGCTGCTGAAAAAATGGTGCAGGCCGCGGCGATGATGAGCAAGGAGCCGATTGCGCTGCAACTGCGCTTCCTGCAAACGATGCGCGAAATCTCCAGCGAACATAACACCACAACCTTTTTTCCCCTTCCGATCGATCTCTTGACGGCACTAATCAAAAAGGGCGAACCGCCCGGGCCATAGGACGGAGAAAACGCTCAACGTCCAAAGCCCAACGTCCAAAGTTCAATTGGCAGAAATCGCCCGATCAAAGTCCCAGGAGCGGCTGATTGCTTTTCTCGAATCGCCTGGTTCATACCCGCACCGACCGGCGGAAGTGCGCGCGATTCAAACCCACATCTCATGGGTTTTCATCGCGTCGCCGTTTGTCTTCAAAGTGAAAAAGCCGGTAAATCTCGGCTTTCTTGATTTCAGCACGCTGGAAAGACGCCGCCACTTTTGCCAGCGCGAGATTGCATTGAATCGGCGGCTTGCTTCGGAAGTCTATCTGGAAGTCGTTCCAATTTACAAAACTGATTCTGGTTTTTCTTTCAAGCCATCGAGAGACGTCGTCGAGTACGCTGTCAAAATGAAAGAACTGCCGCACAGCGGGCATGCCCGCCGTAGCCTTGGCGAAGGCGGGTTCTTAAACGAATTACTCGTAAAAAATCTGGTCGGTGAAAAGGAGATTAACCGCGTGATTTCCACCCTGCGCCAATTTTACCAGGCTGAAACTCCCACGCTCGAGATCGAGCATTGGGGTACCCCCGAAAAGTTAAAGATCAGCACGGACGAAAATTTCACACAGGTTGAGCCTTTCGTTAGCAAAACAATTTCATCCGCCGCCTTCGAAGCGATTCGCCATTACACGAACCAGTTCTACATCGCGAATGAAAACTTGTTCCGCAAACGCATTCAGCAGCACCGAATTCTCGATTGCCATGGCGACTTGCATCTCGATCACGTTCATCTCAGTCCGGCAGCGACCACCATCTTTGATTGCATTGAGTTTAACGACCGATTCCGTTTCATCGATGTCGCCAACGATCTCGCGTTTCTCGCGATGGATTTCGATTTCGAAGGCCGAAGCGACTTGGGAAACCTCCTTCTCCGAGATGCTGCGCGTGAATTTCGCGATGCTGGGATGCTAAGGATCGCGAATTTCTATAAGTGTTATCGCGCCTTCGTCCGCGGAAAGGTGGACAGCATCCAGGCGACAGAGAAAGAAACGACAAATCCGCATCAGCACGAAAGACAAGCGGCTCGCTATTTTCGTCTCGCGCTTCGATATGCTATCGCCGGCTCGGAACCATTGATTCTTGTTGTGATGGGGCGGGTCGGCACAGGCAAGAGCACTATCGCGAAACGGCTCGCCAGCGAGTTGAACTGGCTGGTCTTTTCCTCGGACGAAATTCGCAAGACACTTGCCGATGTTCCGCTCACTCAACGAACGTCGTCAGAATTGCGCGCCAAAATCTATTCGGCGCGAATGACGCCAAAAACTTATAGGAAGCTTCTGGAAGACGGGTTTGCCGCGATCGGCTGCTGTAGCCGAGGGCGCCGACCTCGACTGCTTCAACGTCGCAACGGCGTCATTCTGGACGCCACATTCTCGACGCGCGTTCTGCGTAAATTTCTCCGCGACGAATGCAGGAAAGCGAACGTGCCATTTCGGTTCATAGAACTCGAGGTCGATCCTGATGAAATCAAAAATCGGCTTAAGCTTCGGGATCAAAAAACGGCCGAAACGTCAGACGCTCGTCTCGAAGACTTCGATAAGTTGACCACTGCTTATCAGCCACCATCCGAACTCGCGCGTGATTTGATCAGAGTTTCTACGAATGCGTCGGTCTCCGACGCTGTGAAAGCAATCCTCCTCTGCTTGGCCGAGAAGCAATCAATTGTCGCCAACACCGCGGGGTCTGTCGAGCCTAGCTAGGCGGCTTCGTTCACAATCTTTCCGATTTGCTGACGGAAAGTTTGGCGCGGCTGGGCGCGGGATGACGAACACGTTGGATTTCGGTATTTAGTTCCTTCAGTTGTGAGGCTGCGATCTTGCGACCGCTCGATCTTACGTTTTCATCTTTAAGCAGATCAATCAGGCTGTAAGTCTTTTCAACGAGTCGATCAGCGGCAATTCGGCGCTGTAATTCCTTGGTGAGAACCCCACCGATATAAAAGTTTCGGCACTGAGGCGAGCGGGCTACGGCATGCTCGAATGACTTCTTCGCAGCACCGTATCGCTCGAGAGTTCCCGCTGGATCGACACCGCCCTTGATTTCAACGGTCGCTTTTACGATGCTGCGCTGCTCGAATGCGATATCCGGCTCGGAGCTAAATCGCATTGTCACGCCTCGCTTCAACTGGATTTCGCCCGGCAGTTGTTCAGGTAAATCGTCCCTCTTTAGCGATGGCTTAATTACGAGATCATTGGCGATGAGCCATTCGAGGATCATCCGCCGAATTCGATCTTCGCCGACAGCGCCGACTTTGTTCCGCATAGAACCGTCTATGCTGATGCCCATCGTTGCGAGGATCGTTCGATGGCCATTCTCAAGCGTCCATTTTGTCGAGTTGTT
>QHOF01000067.1:0-14372 GCA_003219335.1 Verrucomicrobiota bacterium
AGGCGGACCAGCGAAAAAACGTTGGCGAATCGAAGATCATCTGGTTGAAGGACTATTTGTGATCGAGGTTTGCTGCCTGGTGATTGCGGTTGCAAGCGTGGTTATCGCAATTCGGCTCAATCATGTCGCCAAGCTGCTGGAAGAAAATCGACAGCGCGAGGAGCAGGCAAAGCGCGTGCGGAATTTGGAGCCGATCAAATGACAGTGGAGAGCAAGCTGCGGCCGTGCTCTGATTGCGGAAATCTCGTCTCGGCGTCGGCGCATTTTTGCCCGAAATGCGGACGGAAATTTCGTGGTGAATCGACGCAGATACCGCCGCGAGCAGTTTATGCGATCATCGCTGCGGTCGTCGTGCCTTGTCGCTTTTAGCTATTGCAGGCTCGGGCTGTGAAGAGAGCGGCGCGACCATCGGCAAGCCGAAATAGACAAACTTTTTCGTCTAATTCTCGTTATGCCTCTGAGCCCTCTATGAATTCGATCAGCAAAATCAGTTACAACTTCGGTTGCGAGGAAGCTCAACAGCTTTTCGAGCAGATCTGCCAAGAATTTGAAGACCTGGGTGATTGCATTTGGAAGTTCAATGAACAGATCGATACTCTTTGGGCGATCGAAGCAGACAAGATCCTGAACACGGACAGCCGAATTATGGCGCGGAGTCGCTTCGTCATCGAAACTCGCAAATTAACTCGGACATTTCCTTTAGTTCTGAATTACTCCTTCGTTACAACCACGTTTTCACTATTCGAGCGTTACTTGCGTCGAATATGCGATCTTGTGCAGGCAGAGCGTGATATCCCCATTTCGTCGCGCCATATCGCAGGAGGTATCGTGAGCCGAGCGTTTCTTTATCTCGAGAAGTTCTGCGGCATCACTCGCACTCAATTACATGGCTTTCATGCGATAGATATGATGGCACTCATTCGCCACTGTATTGTTCACACAGCAGGTTATCTCGACGATTATGGCGATGCCCCGAGACTGGAGAAGGGCATCGCGCAAGGAGAGCATTTATTAGAGCAACACAAACATCTTTCCGATTACGTCCGAGTCCGTGCGTTGCCCGACGGACTGCGCCTTTTTTCTCGTGACTATTCGCACTTGACGCCTTCTTACTGCCGCGAATTTCTAATTGGGCTTCTTATTTCAGTTAGTCTTGCCGAACGCTCCGAACATGAGGCTTAACCAACCGATGGAGCTAACAGGCTTCGGCTGTCACGGCCTGTGCTTCAGACCGCCGACGCTTTTCCGCCCACCGACACAGGGTGTGGCTGATCTTGTTCTAGCTAGACGTCATGCGTGAGGACCTGCGACACCTCAGTGCGGAGATTCGAACAGCGATTGTCGAACGGCTGTGCACGGAACTCGACCTCGACGAGGATGACTTGCGTGCCCTGCTGCGCCAGGAAGTTGAGGAATCCATGCTGGAGGATACCGATGACGTCGTCAAAGAGCAGCTAAAACAGGTAGTCAAAGACGAGATCTACGAAGAAGTCCACGACGAGATTTACAACGAATGTTACGACCGCCTGATGGCGCACTATCGCGCCGACCCTGACTTTATCAGTCAGGTTCACGCGGAAGTGCGTGCGGAGATCGAGGCAGATGTGGTCACGAAGCTCCGTTCGGAGCTTCGTGAGCGAGTGCTCACCGAGTTGAAAGCCGAGATACGGGCGACGCCAGCAGTCATGTCAGAGATACAGAGGCAACTCACCGAGGAAATTTATCAGGAGCTTCGGCATTCGATCGTAGATAGCCGACCGGAGGACGCGGTAGATGAGGTCTAACGAATCACTGGCCAACCCGCTGGCCGTTGTGATGTCCACGTTTGATTTTATGAAACAGTTCTCGATGTTTGCCACGATCGCCGCCGCCAGCGGTGGCTCATCTCCGTCTCGTTAGAGAAACAATCTCTCGCAGTGCGAACGCGCCACGCGATGGCTCCTGAAAGCATTGATCAGAAGCTCAGTTTCGCGCGATCGCGCCTCGCTAATCTTAAGGCGTTGATCGACGGCAATCGGCTCACTAATGACCCAGATGCCCGCCAACACCTTACGCAGGAATTCTTCCTTCATCTCGTTGGCGCAACCGAGTACCTGGCGCAACTCGTAATTGAGCGTCGTTCTCTTCAGTTGGCGTCTGAGGAAGTGACCGTCTACAAAGTTGCTAGGGAACTCGAGAAAAGAGATCCGTCTGATCCCCTCCTGCCTTGGCTTAAGGGGCTTTCTGCTGATACCCGAAAGACTGCGCTTCCGGCCGACCCGTACTCAAGCGAAGGATTGGTGTATCGAACCATCAATTACAGAAACGAGGTTGCCCATCGCAACACGAACCCTTTTCATTTCGTAATGAGCGCAGGTCCGAAGGTCGCGTTCTTCTGGCTCGACCCCAGGGATCACGCCCGCGGGCATTCCGATCTTCCTGTGGATGTAGATCTTTCGAAGATGTTCTCGGTCGTCGACGAACGCTGCCGCACGGTCCTAGCGATCCTAGCCCTAGCCTGATCGGTATAAACGTTTCCCTTCCAGAAATTCGAGTGCTTTGTCGTAACTTCTGCGCTCGAGATAATGCTTCAGTCGCGGATCGAGTGGCTGCGGAAGCGCCTCTTGCAGTTGGTCGATCTTTTCTGACACTGCGCGCAATCGCGCGACGTGTTTCGCCTCGTCGCGACGGCTTTCTTCGTCCCGAATCACTGCGAGACGCTCTCGCAGAGCCTGCGCGAGATCAGCTAAAGAATCTTCCATCGCGTGCTACTCTGCTTCCGGAGTTCACTTGCGAGCTTCGGCCAGCAACTGTCGTTTAGCTTCAAGCCAATCGGATTCAGCGTCGCCCGGCAATGCAAACCTGCGCCGGCGTTCGGAAATGAAGTAGGCGCGGAGACGAATTACTTCCTCTGAAGGCTCACCAGAGGTGGACGGCTCCGCCGATGGTAACGCTGAAATCTGTGCAGTTCGATCAGCGAGATCTTTCGTGACGGTCACCCTTGGCTTTTTGGTTGCAGTTGCGCGTCGTCCGCTTCGGCGTTTGCCGGTTTTTTTTGTTATGCTTGGGCCGCCTGACTCTGCAGATGGCTGATTTTTGTCTTCGGCAGTTTTCGTTTTCTTCGGCACGGATTGATTGGTGTTGGTGGTTTCAATTCGTTTATCGTTCATCGGTCGTTTGGCAAGTGGTTTCTCGCCCCTTCTCAAGACATCGGCCAAACTAAGGGGAACATCGTTTGTCCCAGTGCGGGCTCGGCCACAACCGAAGTAATTTAGGCCTCCAGTCCGCCGCGGGACCGATTCGCTGTGGCGAACCTGCTGATTACCGACCAGGCAGGATGCCCGTTCGACGAGACAGGCAGGATGCCCGTTCGACGAGACAGGCAGGATGCCTATATTACGTGCGACGCGGCTACATGAAAAATCCGCGGTAGTATGAGACATTTCGTTTTTCGCTGGGCTGCCACGACGATCGCGGTAATGGTCGCCTCCTCGATGATTCACGGAATCCGTTATGACACTGTCGCGGCGCTGATTGGCGCGTCGTTGTTGCTCGGTATTCTCAACGCGTTCGTTCGTCCATTCCTATTAATCCTGAGCGCGCCGCTGATTCTGCTGACATTGGGCCTTTTCATTTTGATCCTGAATGGGCTGTTGCTTCTCGTGGTGCCGAGCATCGTGGGCGGCTTCCATGTGGATAGCTTTTGGAGCGCATTCTGGGGCGCGATCGTGATCAGCATTGTCAGCTGGATCCTGAGCGCATTTTTCCGCGGGAGCGACGGACGCGTGCATGTGTTGACGCATCATAGCCACATCAAGCGTGTTCACGGCCGCGTGATCGAGCATGAGAAATGACGAAGCCTAGCGCGGCTTGCGCCGCAGCCACAACGTAGCGCAGACTTCCAAGTCTGCCGTATCGCGGGTTTCTAAACTCGCAGCCGGGTTGCATCGGACCCCCTGCCGATTTGGAAATCGGCGACACAGCAGGTTTGGAAACCTGCGCTACGCCCTTGATTCTGTGCCAACTCTCTGCCCGTCTATCCGCGAACCAGTATCATTGTAGATGAATGCCGAAGCATGAAGGAATGACCCGCCTTCGCCGAGACTACGGCGTGGCGGGCGAAATCCGAATGACGAAGGCGCGGGAATTCGCTGTATCACCGATGTTTGGGTCATTGGATCTTTGTCATTGTTTCGACATTCGACATTCGAAATTCGATATTTTGTTATCGCGGTGGGAAATTCATGAATCGCGGGAGCTGTGATGTTGCATCATGAATTGTGAAGCCGCCCTAACCCAGATATTTGCTGAGCCGGGAGCGGAGTTCTGTGCGAGCGCGAAAAAGCACGCTTTTTACCGCCGGCACGGAGAGATCCAGGACGTTCGCGATTTGCTCATAACTGAGTTGCTGGTACCTGCGCAGCACGAGCGCCATCCGCTGCGTTTCTGGTAAGCGTTGAATCGCTTCCTCAATCGCTTGCTGTAGTTCCGACTTGAGCAGAGATGCGTCCGGCGCGAGAGTTGTTTCATCCTTGAAAGGCGGATCCTCTGCGCCGGGTTCTGATTGGAGGGGAACGTGGGGCCGACGTCTGGTGCGACGCATCTCGTTAAACACCAGGTTGCGGGTAATTTTCAACAGCCACGTAGTAAACTTGGCACGCGGAACATATCGACGCGCGCTTTTCCACACTCGGATAAACACTTGCTGCGCGATGTCTTCCACGTCCGAACTGGTGCCAAGCATGCGCGCGATCGTGCCTGCGACCAAGGCCTGATGCTTTTCGATGAGCTTCTCGAACGCGCCGGTGTCGCCTTGCCCCACCGAGCGCATCAGCCGCACGTCCTCAGCGTCGTCTTCCGGTCTCCCCTGGGTTCCTCGATCGTTCTCAGACATCGTCACTTAGACGTTTGCACAAGATAATCATTCCCCAAAAATGGCGACTCGCCAAAAATTGGCTCGGTCCCACACTCGTAGCCACGGCCCTGGGGCTGCAAGATCTACACGCCGCTCTACGCAAATCTTCGTGGCAATTCGATCGCTCTACGCAAGAGCCGCAGGTAATGATTCCGCGAAATTTCAATCCCGCCAAATTGCTGGAGGTGCGGCGTGAGCCATTGCGTATCGAGCAGGACGAATTTGCAGGCGCGCAAATGCTCGACCAGTGCCACGAGCCCAATCTTGGAGGCATCGGTCACACGATGAAACATCGATTCACCAAAGAACGCGCCACCCACCGCCACACCGTAAAGTCCACCGGCCAGCCTGCCTTCTTTCCAAGCTTCGACCGAGTGCGCATGGCCGAGCTCATGCAAACGCGTGTAGCTCTCGACAATCTCGCGGTTGATCCAGGTATCTTTACGTTTGGCGCAGCCTTCGATTACTTCCGAAAATGCATGGTCGATCGTGGTTTCAAAAACGCTCTTGCGCAGGAGATGTCGCAAGGCGTGCGGCACATGAAAATCTTCCAAGGGGAGAATGGCGCGCGGATCGGGGGAAAACCATTCGATCGAGTCGTCTTCCATGGCCATGGGGAAAACACCAAGCCGGTAGCCTTGGAGCAAAAGATCGGGATCGATCATCGTTGAACGGTTGAAGGGTTAAAGCGTTGAAGAGTTGAAGCGTTAAAACGGCAACGCCTACTGTCATGTTGAGCGAAGCGAAACATCTCTGATTGTTATATTGCCGATGCTGGAAGGATTACCCAGAGATTCTTCTCCCGCGACTGCGGGATCAGAATGACAACGATGTTCTCTTCAACGCTTCAACTTCTTGCAATGAAACATCCGCTTTATAAAATACGCAGATGAAACGCATGCCGATCCTGCTCGCGATCGCATGGCTCGCTGCGAGCGGTTGCGCAGACCCGCTCGAACAACGCAGCACGCAGGAAGTCCAACAGCAATTGGAACGCGGCGTGACCGGTCAGGGAACGCTTGGCCCGGTAGAGCGGTTTCCCGACGACCCGGCCGCGCAACATAGCATTCCGCAAACTCATCCGTAGCGCGTGAAGACTGCCGACGCACCAACGCACTCGAAAATTCTCATCCTCGATTTCGGCTCGCAGTACACGCAAGTCATAGCCCGCCGCGTGCGGGAATGCCAGGTATATTCGGAAATTGTTCGCTTCGACGCGCCCGCCGCTGAAATCGCCGCGCTGAAACCGAATGGCCTGATTCTTTCCGGCGGGCCAGCTAGTGTGTATGACAAAGGCGCGCCGCAAATCGATCCGGAGATTTTTTCGCTGGGCGCTCCCGTACTGGGAATTTGTTACGGACTGATGCTTATAGCGCATCACCTTGGCGGCAAGGTCGTGTTCACCGGACGACGCGAGTATGGCGCGGGCGGGTTACATATCAAGAATCGGTCGGAGCTCTTCGCTGGATTAGGCAGCCAGCTCGACGTTTGGAACAGCCATGGCGACGAAGTGACGGCGTTGCCGAAAGGTTTCCACGTTGTCGGGACCACTGAAGGCTGCGACTTCGCCGCCGTCGAAGATCCCCAACGGAAGCTCTACGGATTGCAATTCCATCCCGAAGTCGTGCACACGCCGCGCGGTCGGGAGATTCTGCAAAACTTCGTTTATCACATCTGCCATTGCGCGATGGACTGGACGATGGGCTCTTTCATCGAAGAAGCTTGCGTTCGCATCAGGAGACAAGTCGGCGATCAAAAGGTGGTGCTCGGTTTGAGCGGCGGCGTGGATTCGTCAGTAACGGCTGCGCTTCTGCACAAGGCGATCGGCGGCCAGCTGACCTGCATTTTTGTCAATAACGGACTGCTGCGGGCGCGAGAAGAGGAAATCGTGCAGCGCGTTTTCGGCGAGAATTTTCATGTCCAACTCAAATATGTGGACGCTTCGGAGCGGTTTCTGTCGAAATTGCGTGGGGTCACTGATCCTGAGCAGAAACGGAAGATCATCGGCAACGAGTTCATCCGAGTGTTTGAAGACGCAATCGTGAATCTCGCAAAGACTGATCACGGATCACCGATCACCGATCACAAATTCCGCTTTCTCGCACAAGGCACGCTTTACCCGGATGTGATTGAGAGCGTATCCATTGGGGGAAATCCCGCGCAGGTTATCAAGAGCCATCACAATGTCGGCGGGTTGCCGGAGAAAATGCACTTCGAACTGGTCGAACCGCTGCGCCAACTATTCAAAGACGAAGTGCGCCAGGTGGGCCTGCAGCTTGGTTTGCCGAAGGAAATCGTGTATCGGCAGCCTTTCCCGGGGCCGGGTCTGGCCGTTCGCATTCTTGGAGAGGTCACGCCTGAGCGTTTGTCCATTCTGCGCGAGGCGGACACGATCGTGCAAAGTGAAATGGAAGCCGCCGACTGGTATTACAAGGTCTGGCAATCGTTCGCCGTTTTGCTTCCGGTGCAATCAGTCGGCGTGATGGGTGACCAACGCACTTATGAAAATACGGTCGTGCTTCGCATCGTCGAAAGCCAGGACGGCATGACTGCCGACTGGGTCCGGGTTCCCTACGAATTGCTGGCGCGCATTTCCAGCCGCATCAGCAACGAGGTCAAACACGTCAACCGCGTCTGCTACGATATCTCCAGCAAACCGCCGAGCACGATCGAGTGGGAGTGAACGCAACACATCCCGCAACGCGCGGCGCCGCATCTGTCCCATTTGTCGCATTCGTCCCGTTGGACAAATCAGAGACATGGGGCTTATCACCCAATCTGCGCGATCGCATTCATGAATTGCGAGAAATCTTTCCCGTTTCGCGCGGCGTGATTCAGCGCGTCCAGGCGCGCATCCGTTGCCGCCTCGGGCAATGGAATGCGACGCGAGTAAGCTCCGCTTGTAAAAACGATTTCGTCCCACTGAATCGAGGAAATCTCGTCGTTGAAACGTGCCACAGCGCGGCCACGGAAAAATGCGCGCGTCGTTTCTGGCGGATTAAAGATCGCAGTCTTGATCTCGTCCTCGGTCGTGATGCGGCGCATTAGACCTTTGCGCACCAATTCGTAGTACAATCCGCGGTCGAGATCGAGATTGTGATATTCGAGATCGATCGATTGCAGCCAGGGATCGCTCCACGAAAGTTTTTCCTCTTCCTGCAACGTATCCAGCAGGAACTTCTTCGCAGCCCAATCAATGCGGTCGCGCGCTGCCATCGGATCGCGCTCTAGATCGTGCCGTCCGGCACGTCGCGGCGCAGCTTGCTGGCGGCACGCAGATAAATTCGCTGAACATCGATGGCAGAGATTTTGCGGCCATCCGTCAGTTCGATGATCCAATCGTAAGTTTGATCGCGGCTGATTGACTTGTTGGCGTCCACCGGTTGCGCTATCTCGAGCTGTGGCGCTTCCCCGCGCTCGATCAAATCCAGAACGAGCGACGTGGTCCCGATCTTCATCGCTGTGGCCCATTCGCTCATGTTCGAATCGCCAAGGATCACGTGAAACCGGCGGTAGCGGCTGGCATCGACATGCGGCTCGTCGCGCGTGTTGATCAAAGGGCGGCGATTCATCGTGTCGATGCTCACCACCACGCTGAAAAAATCGGCGCGTTGCGAGATTTGATAAATGCCAGGCTCGCTCTGGCTGCTCTCCGCTTCCACGCCCATCTTGCCGGCGCCTGCGAAAATCTGGCGAGTGACGAGAAACGGCAGAATCCCGGCGACGATACGGTCCCACGCGATGTCGCGGTTCATCAGGTAATTGTCGTGGCAACCGTAACTGTGCCCGGCAAAGTCGGTGTTGTTTTTGTAAAGCCGCACTTCGTAGCCGGGCGGCAACTTCTGATTTCGGCGCCGTGCGCATTCTGCGATGATTCGCTCGCCAGCTTTGTCCTGTGCAATGATCTGGCGAAGGGTGGTGCATTCCGGCGTGGAATATTCCGGGTGCGCGTGATCGTTGTAGAACCGCGCGCCGTTTGAAAGCACGAGGTCGCTTTTTATTTCTTCGAAGCTCAGCGGCCGGCGTTTGTCGATCTCGTAATAAGCGGATTCATCCGTGTCTTGAAGCAATTCGCGCGCGCGGAAACCCCGCGCGTCAAGGTGCGGATCTTCCAGATCGTAATCCCATTTCATCAGCGCGCCGTGATCGGTGTAACGCCGCACCAGCTCGATGGATTCGGCGACCACATCGACCGTATCAGCCCCGCACAGCGTGATGCCGTACTCCGTCTCCAGCCCAAAGACGCGTTTCATTTAGATTCTGCGATTTCCGAGGCTACTCAGCTGAGGTACCCCCTCGCACCTCAAATCACGCCAAATGTTGTACGCGCACGCGCATCAGACATCGGTTTCACAGGTGAAATTTTCACAACGTTTTCCGGATCGTAATCGATCAACTTCAACCAGTCTTCGGTGATATCGGTGGTCGGGAAAATGTCGTTCTCCGCGTACTCGGCGTTGAAGGCGAGTTGCAGGTCCGTTTCCCGAATGCCTTCCTCCTGTCGAGTCTCAATGGCGCGTTTGATTGCCATCGCTTTGGCGCGCTCGACGATTGAGGCAATGATGGCGCCGCTGATGAGATCGCTCCGAAAGAGCGTCTCTTTTCGGCCGCTGCGCAGTGTCACCTCCAAAAACCTGTTTTCATCCCGCCGCGCGAACTGCCAGTCCACAAACCGCTCGATTAAGCGCTCGATCGACGCGCCGATCCCATCCGCTTCCTTCGCCAGCACGCCATCATAAGGCAAATCGTCCGTGAGATAGATGCGGTAAATTTCTCGCGTGCCCAGCTTGTCCGGTCGGTTGACCTTGATTTTTCGATCGATCCGGCCCGGGCGCAGAATCGCTGGGTCGATCAGATCGGCGCGATTGGAGGCAAGGATAATCACCACGTCGTTGAGCGAATCGATTCCATCCATCTCGGAGCAGAACATCGGCACCAGCGTGGACAGAATGTTCGAGTGCCGCGACGCGCGGCGGGTGCCGAGGATCGATTCGGCTTCGTCGATAAACACAAACGGCATGAATCCTTCGCTTTTTTTCTCGCGAGCGGTAGCAAAAATTTCGCGCACCATGCGTTCCGATTCGCCCACCCACATGTTCAGGATCTCGGGGCCTTTGACGTGCATGAAATATTCGCGCATCTCGGTTCCCGTTTTTTTGCGGAGTTGCTTCGTCAAATTATAGGCAGTCGCTTTTCCGATGAGCGTCTTCCCGCAGCCAGGCGGACCGTAAAGCAGAAAACCTTTCGGCGTCACGTGCTGAAATTTTTGGAAAAGATCAGGATGCAACAACGGCAGCTCGATCGCGTCCTTTATGGCTTGAAGCGCGGGTTCCTGGCCGCCGACGTTTTCCCACGGCAGGTCCGGCACGGTGTCGAGATAATATTCGTTGGATTTCGTGCTCGAAAGCATCTCCAACGCCATCCTGTAATTTGAATCGACGCGGACTTCGTCACCTGATTTCAAGTTCGAGTGCACAAGATCGGCGGAACGTTGCAGCACCATCGAATGCAATCCGTGCTCCGAGCCAACACGCAGCCGGTCCTTGCCCATCACTTCGGTAATTTTTGTCACCGGACCAGCAGACTCGAATCCGAGGTCACCGACGATCACAAAAGCTTCGTTGACGAGAACGCGCGTACCCCTTTTCAATTTCGAAAGCGGAATACGCGGATCGACGTTGCAGTAATAATCCGCGCCACCGACGACAATGTGCGCCGTCTCTTTTGAAGTCGCCCCGAGAAACGTGCCGATCCGGTTCGCGGGCGACGTGACTTTTTTGATGACCTCCTCGAGCTTCTCAATCATCCGGCGCGCTTCGACCATGGTTTCCTGCTGATCGTAAATCTGCGGTCGCAATTCCAACAAGTCGCGCCGAATCGGATCGCCCGGAGGCAACGATGCCATCACCTGATCGAATGAATCGAGAAGAGTATCCGGAGCCGAGTCCCCAACCCCGTCCTGCAATCCCTCGCTGCGCTCGTCGCTCATTATGGTTTGGGTCAATCCGCCGAACCAAGTGGCATTATAACGTGATCACGCGCATTCGCAATCTTCACTCGCGAAAACCTTTCGGGTTTCGACGTCGCAACATATAAAATGTTCAACCGCAAGGTTGGTCTGTTGTTGCGCAAGATTCCTTCTTCTCGCTCGTGCTCTTGCCAAAAGCGCAGCGAACAGTTGCCACTGAAGACGGGCGCCCTTACACTTTGTTTCTTCGCCGAGGAGCCTTAGCTCAATTGGTTAGAGCGCCGCCCTGTCACGGCGGAGGTTGCGGGTTCGAGCCCCGTAGGCTCCGGATTCTGCAGCTAGCGAAGGCACGTCCGTTTTTGCCGCGCCGCACGTTTTAAAACGTAAATGAACAATGGCGCTGCAATTTACAATATGCGGCGCATTATCGATCAAACATTAATGGCGATGCAGGAAGTGGAGCGCTATTGCGCAGCGCATCCCAGCAGCCCGGTGACGATACGTCATCCGAAACTTTCCGTTCGCGGCGGTACTTTTATCGCGTTATTGGGCCCAAGTATCGAGGAGGGTATCGCCGGCTTTGGTGACACTGTTCCAGCAGCGCTGCGCGCGTTCGACCTGCAATATTCGCGTTCTCTCACCCCGCCTGCTGATCGCGATTAGGATCGGTGGCACTGGACGAGAACCGCCGCCGCGGGCGCATTTGTCGAAAAGCGACGGGCACGATCACCTAAACTTTGGGCGTGAACTGCGCCAGATCGTAAATGCCAAGGCGTTTCTCGATTCCCGCCACTTTGTCCACGACCTTCTCAAACCCGTCCTCGCCAAATAATTCGTCTTCTTTTTTCTCGAAATCTTCACCCAGCGAATCGAATTCGTGCGGCGAAACGATCTTGCGAAATGCCGGAAAGAGGACTGTGTCCTCGCGTGCCTCGTGCGGGTTGTACATCCGGATAAATTGCTGCATGGAATTCATGAGCTGCACGCGTTCGGAGTCGTTCTTCAGCGATTTGAGATTCGCAAATCGCAAAGTGACGTCTGTCACGCGGCGCCCAGCCTGATGCTGCGTGCGCAGCACCTTGACCAGATCGACAAGTTGATTGGCTTTTTCGAAGCGCGGGAAAAGAAAATTTTCCTCGAGCTTTTCGTGATAATCTTCGACAAAGCTCCGAATGATTTTCGCGGCCTCAGCCAATGCGTCCGGCGGAAAATCCTGTTTCGCATCGAGCCAGCGCAGCGCTTCGCCGTAAATCAGAAGCACGCGTTTCAACACGCCATGCTCGCGCATCAAATCTTCCGGCGGCCCGACCGGGATTTCGCCCTCCTCCCCGTTCTTCTCCGTTTCCCGCCCATGCAGCAGCCTCGCTCCCGCCAGCGTTAGGCCACCCAGAATGATCCCGCTCCTGAGAAAAACCCTGCGGTTAAGAAGGCGCTGGTCTTGATTCGGATCTTTCATGTTAGTTTGCGCATACAAATCGAAGAATCGAGTTCCAATTCGCTGCCGAGCGTATCAGGACGGGACAAAGTGCGGCAATTCACCGCCGCATGATGTGAATGGACAGGATCCGGCTTTGATGCCGCGCCAGCAAATAATCGACGAAATCGCCAATGATTGAATTCGGCTTATTGCCCAGTTTTGTCACGACGCGGCAAATCAAAGTGCGGCTGCGACCGTGCCATTCGAGATTGATCGCGCCGTGCGCGGTCTCACTGTGGATTTTCGCCCAGCCGTGCGGACGACCCGGGCGCTGGTGTTCGGTCGGAATCAAGTCGAACCGCCGGAGTTGCGGATCAGTCATGATTTTTTCGCGGAGTGACCCGCGCCCGGTCGTGATGACTTGGATAATCGTTTGCATTTCACACCTACCTTCAGCAAGAAATCATTTCTTTTGCAATGTTTGTTTAGCCGCTGTAGCCGTCGCCCTGTGGGCGACGCGGGGCGTTTGTGTGTTTAACACATCATTGCAACGCTTCGCACAGCGAAGCGGCTACAGTAAGGAGCGGTACATCACATAAACATCGACGTATCCTTTTTCAGGATGGCGAAAAGCGCCGGGCAACATGCCGACGGTCTTGAAACCGAGCTCTTGCCAAAGACGAATCGCCGGCATGTTCGTCGAAACCACGAAATTAAATTGCATCGCGCGAAAACCGAGCCGCCGCGCTTCGCTCAGAGAATGCTCCGCCATGGCACGACCAATCCCCTGTCCGCGCGCACTCGCGGCGACCATGAACGCCGCATTCGCGACATGCGAGCCGCCGCCCGCCTGGTTCGGCCGCAAGATGTACGTGCCCGCAACACGTCCGCCTCGTCGCGAACTTGACTGCTTTAAGCAGTCAAGTTCCGCCACGTACGTGTGTGTGTCATGCGCAAACCAGTACGCCAGCGCATCCTCGCGTGAAATCGCCGGATCGAGTGCGTAGGTGTCGCCAGCGGCAACGACCTCGCGGAAAATATTCCAGATCGCGTCGCAATCCGCTTTCGTTGCCGCTCGAATTTTCATTGTTCGCAGCCGAAATTGTAGGGCAATCGCTTCGGTTGCCGCAATTGCAGCAACTATTGGAGTGCAAGCAACGCAGCGAGCGCGGCGAGTTTCTGTTCCGCACGCCACGGCCCGGCCGCTGCCGGCATAAATCGGCCGAGATTTTGTATCGTGAGTCGCACATCATCAGTCGATTGTTTCAATTGCGCGGACGCGCGCGCATAAGCATCGCGCTCCAGCAGAACTTCCGTGCGAATGCGGTGGCGCCGTAAAGCTTCCTCGGTCACCGATCGAAATAGTCGGCCTTCGAGGGCGTGCGCGCGGATGTGCGGATTTGCAATCGTGGCCGGATCAATCTGGCTTCCCACTACGAGCGCGGCCCGCCTGATTCGGAAACCTTTTTGCCGATAGCGCGCGAGAAGTGTCGCTATCGATGCTTGCGCGATGCATCGCACCACGCGCTCGCGCCGGTTTACTTTGTTCGAGTCGGTTTCCAATTTTCCCATCGCAGCGTGATACGGCTGCCGCGTTTCAGGAAGGCGCCGATCCGACAGCTCGATTCGCTGGACGTCGAAGAGCTGAGGCGAATGGGCTGAACCTGCCAGCAGCACAGCGGCCGCCCAGCCGGATTTAACTCGAAAGCCGAGAGCGGCGGTTTGCGGCTTGGTCATCGCGTCTGAAACATCACGGGAACTGTCGCTTGCCATCCCTGGCTTGGTGCAGATTTCCATTGCCGAAGTGTCTTGATCGCGGACTCATCGAATACCGGGTTCCCCGTGGATCTGATGACCTGGATATTGGTGACGTTTCCCTGCGGATCGAACGTCAATCGGAAGCGGCCTGTCCCCGATTGCCCGGGCAGGGCGGCGCCGGGCGGAAAGGCTGGCGCAGGCGCATAGACCAATCGCGGCCTCGGCGTTGGCCTCGGCGTTGCGCGCGCTTCGGCGGCTTCGGGCCAGCGAGCCTCGGTATCAGCAGCAACTCGCGATAATAGTGAATCCAGCGCAGCGGCAGGACGCGCAGTTGT
>QHOF01000067.1:14381-17367 GCA_003219335.1 Verrucomicrobiota bacterium
ACGCCGATCACTTCCCCGTTGTCGTTTACGATAGGCGCCCCAACTGAACTGGCAGGGGTCGCTCCGGCAATTTCCAAACGGTCCGAGGCTTCCCCTGCGATTGTCGTTTCACGAGCGCTGCCCTCGCTTCCAGCCAGCGCACTGCCAACCACCGTGACGCCTGCGCCCGCCGGCACATTGCCATTCTTGTTTACCTCGAGAAATGGAACGCGTTTAACGTCGGCTTTCAGGACTGCCAGATCCAAAGCTTTCGAAGCCGCCAGAACTCCGATCACGTTGTAGATCCCGCCGTCCCCCGTCTTCGCGACGGCATTGACGGCGCCTTCAATGGCGTACGCGGTAGTAACGAGGTTACCATCCGGTGAAATAAAAAAGCCGGTCTCCGTCCGCAACAGATTCCCTTTCGGATCAAATACGGTCACCCAAATCACCGAAGGCTGGACCCTGCTTTCCAGCTTCGCCAAATCGGACGATGGACGTCGGCCAGTTTCCGCTCCAGGCAAAGCAGTCGTGATTGGTGGCATCGATTGCGACTGCTGTGCGAGTAATGATTGGCCGAGAAGTTCAGTAGTCGAATTTCGCGCATGCACGGCGCTCACAAAAACGGCCATCCAAACCACGTATCGAAAAGGAAGCCAGATGTATCTCATCGCGATCTACAGCAGTACAGTGTTGAATACGCACGGCATTTTAATCAAGCCGGCAAAAAAATTGAACTGTGACAAGGAGGGATGGCTTCCCCAGCGTCATGTCCCATCGAGTGATTCCGTGAGACCCCGGGGCCCCTGCGGAATTAAACGGGCGCGAAAACTAATTCCGCTTGAAATACTGAATGGCGCGTTCGTGTTTCTTCGCTGCCGCCTTTGTCTTAAATGTGCCGAGGTTTCTGCGCTTCCCGGTTTTTGGATTTTTCTTGCGGGAATACAGGCGGTACTTGCCGGATTTCAGTTTCCTAATCATGACTCCATCGAGTATTCGCAGATAAAGTGGACTCCGCGCGGACGCAACATGATCTCATCAATACCGGGCTTTGGCCAGGCGCGGATGACCTTCAGGGCTGCCAGTCGTTTTTGTCGCCAGCCAATCTCTAGCACAGCGCGCCGAGACTCTCGTAGAGCGCGTGTCGCATGGTGTGGGCGTACTTTTCCGCCGTCTCGAATTCGATCGACATCATACGCAGCGCAAACGGAATGAGCGCGTTCTTTTCGCGCGGCAGTTGGACGGCCCCGATGTTGCCGCCACTGATTTTACGGAATGGCCAGTGATCGAAAAGCCATTCCGCGCCATACGACGCACGCCAATGCGGCGTCTGGCCACCTTCCGCTGCTCTGCGACCCATGGTGCCCCACTGAATATCGTGCAGCAGGATCCAACCTCCGCTCCGGACCCAAGGCGCCACCCGGAGTAAATCAAGAAGCGGCATCGGGTGCCGGTGGTCCGCGTCAATAAAGATAACCTGCAGTTCGTCGCGCTTGGCGATTTGCGAAGCAAAAGTCGCATTCCTTGGGACGTGCAAGCGGATCAGCGGCACAAGTTCCGGAAACCCTTCCGGAATTTCAAAACCACTCGGGCGTGTTCTGTCGATGGCGCATTCGACGTTGATGTCGATTGTATCAACCCAACTCGCGCCGTCGCTGCCGTGGCAGCGAGCAAGTGCGGCCGCAATAATTGCCGCCGAAAAGCCAGTCAGCGTTCCGATTTCGATCACGCGTTGCGGGGCGAGAATGCTGACGAACGCGGTCAGGAAAAAATAATCGCTTGGCCCAATATTGCCGGGGTAACTAGTCCGGCGCTTCGCGATTGAATTAAGAAATTCCAGCTCGCGGGGCGACGAATCCCCGCCGGCGTGTCCGAGGATCGACGCCAATCGTGCGTACCCTGCATTGAAATGAGCCAATGAGTTGATCTCGCAAACCTCGGCGGATCCAGCCGGAGCCGGCCTGGAAATGGAACGAATTGCTTCCCGAAGGATTTTTGTTCGACGGCCGTGCGGCGCGTGACGAACCGCGCCCAATGAAATTACCACCGGAAGTCTGATGACCGCCGCGATAGCGCGGTCGATCATGAAAAGCTCGCGTGCGGCTTTTCGAACTTTTCGCAGCCAATCGCGCGCCGCGTGTGAGAGCTCCCTGATCATCCCCATCTTCAAAGATGCGGCCTCACTCAACCCCTCTGGCATTCTGCGTTCCTACCGCTCGCTGAGAGTGAAGTCTCGCCTACACCCACGCAGGAGAAAAATCACGAGTCCAAACAAGACCAGATCGAGGCCGAGATGCGCGGAGAAATTCCAATGTTGGCTGGCGTGACCGAAACAGCCGCAGGTGATATCGAGACCACGAATTTTTGCAGCGACGGTGGCGAGCATGAACACCACGATCAGGACGGTTAAGATGGATAACGCGCCCCGATACAAGAACCGAGCAATGAGCGCGAGACCGCAGAAGATTTCCAGCCAGGGCAAATAAAATGCCAGCGCAACGCTAAGAGTCCACGGCAAGATTCTGTAATTATTGATGTCGTGGGCGAAACCAGCAGGATCGGCGAGCCGAATGCCCTGAAGATCGATGAGCAAATCACCGAGATGGAAATGCCGAAGGTCGGCAATCACGTGATCCAAATCGAATATCTTCGTCAGCGCCGCGAAGATGAAAATCGCGGCAACGATGAAATCGATAATTCGCCAAAGGATGTTTGATCTTCGATGTTTGATGTGTGATGTCGTACCATGCTCTGCAACTTCGGCGTTGAGCGTTGGACGTTGGACGTTTGGCGTTTGCTTCATCTGTTCTTCTTTAGCCACGCTTCCCAACCGCCTTCGAGTACCAACACGTCAGGAATTTGCGCTTCCTTGCGCAGCCGTTCTGCTACTTCGCGGGCGAGATCGCAACTTTCCGCACTGCAATAAACAACAACTTTTTTTCCCGGCGACCACACCGCCAAAAACTGCGGCAGCAATTCATTCCACTGGTCTTCGTTTAATGAGACC
>QHOF01000061.1 GCA_003219335.1 Verrucomicrobiota bacterium
GGCCAGCGTAACAGCATGGGCTGCGGCCACCGACACCCACGGCGGTGCCATATGGGGAGTCGGCAGCATCGCTAGCGATGGGAAGAACCCATTTGTTACCACTGGTAACACCTTCAGTCCCCCAAATTGGGAAGGTGGAGAAGCAGTGATTCGCTTCCAGCCCGGCCCGATCTTTAGCGGCTCGCCCGCTGATTACTGGGCACCCGAAAACTGGCTCACGCTGGACAGCTTGGACTTCGATCTGGGCAGCTCGGGCCCATTGCTGGTGGACGTGCCCGGTGCAACGCCTTCGCACTTGGTGGTCGCCTTGAGTAAGGATCTCAATATGTATCTGCTTAATCGAGACAACCTCGGCGGGATCAGTGCGCCCATAGCCGTATCTGTGGTTGCCAGCGCTACTATCATTCAGGCAGCGGTCACCTATCGGACCAAACAGAGCACCTATGTCGCGCTACGCGCGAACAACGATGGCAACACCGTCCTGTCCGCTTGGCGCATTACTGCGACCAATCCGCCGACGATCGCCAGCGGTTGGGATGTGACCCGGGATGCCGGCGGTTGTGGTTCTCCTTTTGTCACCTCCACTGATGGCACGAATAACATGCTTGTATGGGTGGTCGGCACAGAGGATCACATTACGGCAGGGGACCAGCGGTTACATGGTTATGATGGCGACACTGGAGCCGTTGTTTACGATGGCGGCGGGCCAAATGACCTGATGGCGGGAACACATTATTATAGCACCACCGGCATTGTGGCTCGCGGGCGCATCTATGTCGCCGGAGACAATAGAGTGTATGCCTTCGCCGTGCCTAGCCCAAGTCCAACTCCGAGACTTACTCCAACACCGCGGGCGCGTCCGACGCCGGCGCCTCGCCCACTTCCGCCGCGTTGAAAGAGGAGCGAGCGGCAGCGAGTAACTAGTACGGCATCACCGCTAGCCTTCGCTGGGCAGCGGCTCGCCGACGAGGTAGCGGACGAAGCGACGAATGACAATGTTTTCGCCCAGCTCCGCAATCTTCGCATTGAGCAAATCGCCGATGGTCACATCGGGATTTTTAATGAAACCCTGTTCGAGCAGGCAAACGGTGCTGTAGAATTTCTCGAGCTTTCCTTCGATAATTTTGTCTGCGACGTGGGCCGGTTTGTCTTTCACCTGGACCTTGTAAATCTCGCGCTCGGCTTCGATCAGATTTCCCGGAACGTCCGCGCGGCTGACGTAAAGCGGATGCGCCGCGGCGATATGCAGGGTGATGCCTTTGACGAACTCTCGGAAGTTCTCGTTCCTCGCCACGAAATCGGTCTCGCAATTCACTTCGACGAGCACGCCGACTTTCCCCTGCAGATGAATGTAGGACGCCACGATGCCTTCCTTTGCCGCGCGCGTGGCCTTTTTCGCTGCAGTGGCGATGCCTTTGGTGCGCAAAATCGTTTCGGCTTTCTCCAGATCACCGCCGCTCTCGACCAGCGCGCGTTTGCAGTCCATGAAGCCTGCGTTGGTCTTTTCGCGGAGTTGCTTAACCAGTTGTGGATCGATTTCGGTCGTTGCTTTCATTGAACGTTGGGCGTTCGACGTTGGGCGTTGAACGTTTTCTTCCGCTTACGCCGAAACGCCGGCCATTGCCACCCGCTCGCGGATGCGCGCTTCGCTGCTTGCGGAAACAATGGCATCCACCAGCTTCTGCAGAATCACGCGAATCGCGCGAATCGCGTCGTCGTTGCCGGCGATGGGGTAATCGATGATGTCGGGATCCGCGTTGGTGTCCACGATGGCAACCACTGGAATCCCGAGCCGCCGCGCCTCATTCACAGCATTTTGCTCGCGGATCGTGTCAATCACCACCAGGGCATCGGGCAATTGTGACATCGCAATTATTCCTTCAAGATTTCGCCGGAGCTTGGCGGCTTCGCGGTTCAGCGCGGCCAATTCCTGTTTGCCCATTTTTTTGTATTCGGGCGATTGCTCGATCTGCTCGATGTATTTCAATCGGCCGATGCTCTTGCGAATGGTAGCGAGATTGGTCAGCGTGCCGCCGAGCCAGCGCTGGTTCACGTAAAATTGCCCGCAGGCAAGTGCCGCCTCCTTTATCGCTTCCTGCGCCTGCTTCTTGCAGCCGACAAATAAGATCCTGCCCCCGCGGCGGGCGACTTCCTGGAGAAACTCCGTTGCCCGCTGCAACTGCTGCACGGTTTGATCGAGATTGATGATGTAAATTTGATTGCGCTGTTCGAAGATGTAGGGCTTCATCTTCGGATTCCAACGCTTCGTCTGGTGTCCAAAATGGACGCCAGCTTCCAATAATTCAGGCACTAGTTCTGTTGTTTCTGGCATAAGCGAAATTCCGCGAGGGAAGAACTTCCAGAGCGAGAGGCTGAAGATGCTACATCACCCGCCGGTGCGCAACCTAAAATTAGGCTCTGTATTGGCTCAGTGATGATTGCGCGCTAAAAATCAATTCCCGCTCTCAGCCGTACATAATATTGTTCCTGCTCGTCGCCGAAAATGTAGCCGTCGTGCGCGGCGAACTCTTTAGTTTCATGGCTGAATGCCTGGCCAATCGGCAGTTGATGAAGAAATCCCAGAGTGGCGGACCAGCGTCCGCGTTCGTAATGAATCGTAGGGCCGATGAAATATGCCGAGTACTCATGCACCGTGGTATCGGCAAATTCGTGACGGTTCCAAAATTCTAATCCGGCTGACCAATTGTGCGCGAGCCGGCAGGAAATTCCGGTGAACCATTCGAAGACAGCGTCGCGCTCGTAACCGCCGTCAGTTTCTTCGAACTCTAATTCGTAATTGAAGTTCAGGGCCCAAGCGAGCCGGTCCCCGAACCAATTCTTTTGGAGTATGAGTTTCCATTCGAGTTCTGTCTCCTCATCGCCAATCGTCGGCTCGAAATAAACCGCGAGACCGAGTGGATGTTTGTCGGGACTCAGGAGCCGGTAAATCGCTTCGAGCGAAACCGATTCGAAATGATAACCGTCAAACGGCGTCACCGGATTATGTCCGGCATGCACATTTTCGCCGCCGGTTTCGTAAACGCCCGCCAAGCGCTTTCCGGGATGCGCCGGGTCCTCGGCCGGGACATCGCTGTTCGCATACACATAGTGATGATTCAAATAAAGTGCGATCTGAAAATTATCGGCCACGCCATATTCGAACTCCTCGCGAAAATCGATGACGTTGTAAGCGCCGTGCTCTTTTTCCCAGCGCGCGGTGACCCATTGTTCGAACTCGACTTCACCTTTCGAGGCAAGATCAGTTGTGTAGGTCCACGCCAGGTCCGCTGCATGTAATTGCACATTGTGAACTGACAACAAAACTGTAGCCGCAAAAGCTGATCTAAACCTCATCGCTATGATGGCATAACATCGTGCGAAAAAGCCTGCTGCCGGGCGGTTGCTAATTTTTGGCGCTGGATTGCAGCGGAATCGCAGAGCAGCGCGCGTGCCTAGCTCGAGGTTTGCGCTTGTTTCTCGGCGTATCTGGCCAACACCCAGCAGAAATCGGAAAGCCGATTGAGGTAACGCAAGATCTCGAGATTAAAGTCTTTTTCGCCAGCGCTGAACGCCGCAATGCGACGTTCCGCCCGGCGGCACGTTGCGCGAGCAAAATCCAGAGCCGCCGACACCGGTGTTTCCCCGGGGATCACCCAATCTTTGGGATAAAGCGATTTGTCTTTCTCAAGATCGAAAATGACCGCTGTGACCCGGTCCACCATTGCCTGTGTGGTAAGCTCAAAGCCATCCTTGACGTAACGCTCCCGATCGCTCGGCGCTGTTGCCAGCTCACCCATGACAACGATCAAATCTTTTTGTGCGGCGAAGATTTCGTCTGAAAGAAATTTATCAGTTGAGATTGACCTGGCGAGCCCAAGCGCAGCGGTCAACTCATCGATACAGCCGTAGGCATCGACACGCGAATCGCCTTTTGGTAGGCGACGTCCGTACATCAGCGACGTTTCGCCCTTATCGCCGGTCTTAGTGACGATTGACATCACTGAGGACCGGGGACTGGAGTGATGGAGTGAAGGAGTAATGGCTTTTGTTGACGCCCATCACTCCACTACTCCAACGGCTTGGATCATCCGATGGCCGGTTGCGACTCGGGTTCTTCCATCACAGGCGCGCCGACTGGTTCGCCTTTTTCCACCAACTTGATCTGGCGATGCTGTCCGAACCCGGTGCCGGCTGGGATCAAGTGACCCATGATCACGTTTTCCTTAAAGCCGCGCAGTTTATCGACTTTCCCCAGCGTGGCTGCTTCGGTGAGAACACGGGTTGTGTCCTGGAAAGACGCAGCAGAGATAAAGCTGTCGGTTTCCAGTGAAGCCTTCGTAATACCGAGAAGAACGGGAACGGCCTCTGCCGGTTTGCCGCCTTTTTCGACCACTTTTTTGTTTTCTTGCTCGAAGTCGAGTTTGTCCACCTGATCGCCCCAAAGCAGTGACGTATCGCCCGGGTCGGTAATTTTCACCTTCCGCAGCATCTGGCGCACGATGATCTCGATGTGCTTGTCGTTGATTTCCACGCCTTGCAAGCGATAGACCTCCTGCACTTCGTTTACCAAATGCTCCTGCAATTCTTGCGGACCGCAGACTTCCAGAATCTCGTGCGGCACGATTGGACCTTCGGTAAGTTGCTGACCTTTTTTCACGAAATCGCCTTTGAACACGATGATATGTTTCGTGAGCGGGATCAGATGCTCTTCCTCGGCTCCAGTCTCTGGATCTTTTAAAATCAGACGTCGTTTGCCGCGGACGGTTCCGCCCATCTCGGCTACGACGCCATCGATCTTGGCAATTTCAGCCGCGTCTTTTGGCCGGCGGGCTTCAAATAATTCGGCCACTCGCGGCAGACCTCCAGTGATGTCTTTTGTCTTTGCGATTTTGCGCGGCGTTTTCGCCAGCAAGGCGCCAGCGCGCACTTTCTGGCCTTCCTCGACGATGACGTGAGCGCCAGCCGGGATGGAGTAGCTCGAAAGCACTTCCTTCTTGTCATCCACAATGAGGACCTGCGGGTGCAAATCCTCCTTGTGCTCGATGATCACGGTACCCATCAGGCCGGTGGCTTCATCGACATCGCGTTTGATCGTGACGCCCGCGATCATGTCGCGGAATTCGATCTTGCCGCCTTTGTCAGTGAGAATCGGCACATTGTAAGGATCCCATTGCACGAAAGTCTCGCCCTTCTTGACTGTGCCTCCGTCGCCTTTGGAGATCATTGAGCCGATCACGACGTTGTAACGCTCCAGTTCGCGGCCTTCCGCATTATGCACACTGATTGAGCCGTTCTTATTTAGGACGATCCAGCTGCCGTCGAGCGCTTGCACAGTGCGCAGATCGTTGAACTGCACGGTGCCATCGTTCTTCGCCTTGATGATGGGCTGCTTGAAGGTTTGGCTGGCAGTGCCGCCGATGTGGAATGTGCGCATCGTCAATTGCGTTCCAGGCTCGCCGATTGATTGCGCAGCAATGATCCCTACCGCTTCCCCAAGCTTAACGAACTGGCCGGTCGCGAGGTTGCGCCCATAACACATCGCGCACACTCCCCGGCCGCACTCGCATGTAAGAACCGAACGGATCTTCAAACTTTCCACGCCCACCCGCTGAAGTTCTGCGGCGATTTTCTCGTCGATGTACTGGTTCGCTTTGACAATTTTTTTCCTTTTGTCCACCGGGTCGGGGATCGTCTCACAACTGACGCGTCCGATAATTCGCTGGCCGAGATCGACCACTTCCTCGTCGCCTTCGTAGATCGAGCGTACCACGATGCCATTTACCGTTCCGCAATCTTCCGCATTGATGATGACGTCCTGCGCCGCGTCCACAAGTTTCCGCGTCAGATAGCCGGAGTCGGCAGTCTTGAGAGCTGTGTCGGCAAGACCTTTGCGCGCGCCGTGAGTGGAAATAAAATATTCCAGCACACTGAGTCCCTCGCGGAAGTTGGACGTGATCGGACGCTCGATAATTTCGCCCGAAGGTTTGGCCATCAAACCGCGCATGCCGGCGAGCTGGCGCACCTGTTGACGATTGCCCCGTGCGCCGGAATCGACCATTAGATAGACTGGATTCAATTCTTTGCGACCCTCATTGTGCTCGAGAGTGCGGAACATCACGCTGGAAATTTCATCCCCGGCGTGTGTCCAGATGTCGATGATCTTGTTGTAACGCTCGCCATCGGTGATGATGCCTCTGCGATATTGCTGCTCCACCTGCCGAATCTGCCTGTAAGCGTTCTCCAGCTCCGTCTGTTTCTCTTTCGGAATGATCATGTCCGAAATTCCAATCGAGACGCCGGCTTTGGTTGCTTCGGCAAAACCGAGCTCCTTTAATTTGTCCAGGGTTGCGACGGTCTCCGCCGGGCCAGCGATTTGGTAACAGCGCCAGATAATATCGCTGAGTTGCTTTTTGCCGGCAGGTTTATTAAAAAATCCAAGCTGGCGCGGCCAAATCTCATTGAAAATCACGCGCCCCGGCGTGGTCTCGATAATTTTGGCTTCGGCATTCCCGTAGATGGTTTTTCTCCCAAAATCGGGGTTCTTAATGCGGATGCGGTCGTGCGTATGAATGCTGTCCTCTGCCACGGCAAACTCTACTTCGGCTGCATCGGCAAAGAGCGGGAGGCGTTGGCCATCTTTACTTGGACCGCGCGGGTTTTGGGTGAGGTAATAACAACCCAGGGTGATGTCCTGCGAAGGCGTGGTGATAGGTTTGCCGCTGGATGGGGAGAAAATGTTATTCGGCGCGAGCATCAGCAAGCGCGCTTCCATTTGTGCTTCCACCGAGAGTGGCACATGCACCGCCATCTGGTCGCCGTCGAAGTCCGCGTTGTACGCGGTGCAAACCAGCGGATGAATGCGAATGGCTTCGCCCTCGATCAATTGCGGTTCGAACGCCTGAATCGACAACCGATGCAAAGTAGGCGCGCGATTAAGCAACACCGGATGACCCTTGGTCACTTCCTCAAGAATGTCCCAAACCTCCGGCGTCTGGCGCTC
>QHOF01000062.1:0-524 GCA_003219335.1 Verrucomicrobiota bacterium
AGACGCTGGCGATCATTGCCTATCGCCAGCCGATCACGCGCGCGGATGTGGAGGCTGTGCGCGGCGTGAACATCGACGGCGTGCTGCAAACATTGATGGAGCGCGGTCTCGTCAAAATTGCCGGACGCGCCGAAATTCCCGGGCGGCCGCTTCTTTACGAAACGACGCAATTTTTCCTGGACCACTTCGGGTTGCGCAATCTGGATGAATTGCCAAACGTCGAGGAATTGCGGAAGCAGAATTTGCCGGTCGCTCCTCCCCAACCGCCACCGCAAAGCGCTGCCACGCCACGTTCCGGGTAGCGCACGCGTCTCGCGTGTTGGTTTTGGGCGTCTCGCCAAAACGGACTTTTCTTTGAAGCCTTTTGGAATGCCTGACGCGAATCCGCAAGGAAAGTTCGCGACCGCGAGGACGCGCTCGCCAACACGCGTGACACGTGCGCTAGCTGGGATTTCGGCGTCAGCGGTAGTCGTCTTACTCGCGTTCGCAGCAACCACATCCGCCGAAATTCGGCCTGCTGATTG
>QHOF01000062.1:648-10305 GCA_003219335.1 Verrucomicrobiota bacterium
GAACAAAAAGCTTTTGGGGAATCGCTGCGCTCGCCGCGGTGCACGATGGGCTGTTTAAGCTCGACGATCCCGTCTCAGACACGATCACTGAATGGAAAAACGATCCACGCAAATCGCCGATCACCATTCTGCAGTTGCTCAGCCAAACCGACGGGATCGAAGGCGCCTCGTGGCTTCAGCGTTCTTCCATCCGCGACCGAAATGCCATGGCGATTCGGCTACCCATCGTCGCCGAGCCCGGCACGGCTTTCATCTACGGCCCGAGTCATCTTCAGATTTTTTCAGAGCTGCTGCGCAGAAAATTAAAAGGTCGCAGCGTTATCGGTTATTTCGAAGGACGCGTGTCGCACCGGCTCGGGCTCCGCGGCCTCAACTATAAAAAAGATGCGCGCGGCAATCCGCTGCCGGCGACCGGCTTTGAATTGACGGCGCGCGAATGGGCGCGACTGGGCGAATTGGTGCTCGGGCGCGGCAATTATCATGGGCGGCAAATTGTGCCAGCAAATTTATTGCGAGAGGCGTTCGTTGGTTCTCAGGCAAATCCTTCGTACGGCCTGACATTTTGGCTAAATCAGCAAGCCCCTAACGGGCGCGAAGCGGATATGGAACGCATGCTCGATTTGCCATGGCAAACCACGCAGTGGAACGGTGTTTGCATCTGCAAGGATGCGCCGGCCGACATGGCCGTCGCTCTCGGTTCACATTATCAGCGGCTCTTTATCATTCCGTCGTTGAAGACGATCATTGTCCGGCAAGGCTCAGGTGGAAACTTTTCTGATGCGCACTTTCTGCGGCTGGTGATGGGACGGTAAGATCCAAGGAGCGACGGTTTCCAATCCGCCGTTTTGGATTAATCGGCGCACTGTAGAGCGCCGCTCCTTGATTTGACTCCGTGACGCATTTCCTGAACCATTCAAAACTTTATGAACAGATTCGCACTCGGTTGCGTCGTCGTCCTTCTCATCGTGCTCTTCGTTGCCGTCTTTGCCGCGCTTGCACTTGGCGGCAGTTACAATCGCCTGGTCCGCTCGCAACAAGCTGTCGATCAAAGTTGGGCACAGGTGCAAAACGTCTATCAGCGGCGTGCAGATTTGATCCCGAATCTGGTGAACACAGTTGCAGGCGCGGCCAATTTCGAGAAATCCACCCTCGTGGAAGTGACGAACGCGCGCGCCAGCGTCGGCCGCGTGCAAATGAAAATCGATCCGAATAAAGCGCCGACCGACGCAGCACAGCTTGAGCAATTTCAAACGGCCCAGGGGCAATTGAGCAATGCGCTTTCACGTCTGCTGGTCGTTGTGGAGCGTTATCCGGAGCTAAAGGCCAATCAGAACTTTCTCACTCTGCAGGCGCAATTGGAAGGCACCGAGAACCGAATTTCCGTCGAGCGCGGCAACTTCAACAGGGCAGTGCAGGATTACAACGTGGCGGTGCGCAGTTTCCCGACAAATTTGGTCGCGGGGATGCTTGGTTTTGCGCCGCGGCCATTTTTCACTGCGCAAACAGGCGCGGAAAGAGCGCCAGCAGTGCAATTTAATTTTGGCTCGCCGGCACCCGCCGCGCCTGCAGCGACAGCGTCGCCGTAAACGTGATTCTCGATCCTGCTGTAGTGGCGGGCGTGTCGCGCGCGATCGAGCAGCCGACACGGCTGCCACTACAAGGATTTCGCGCGAGACAAGTTGCGCTGTTCATCGCGGCATTCGTTGGATTGCTGCCAGCCAGCTCACAGGCCGCGGAAGTCATTCCGCTGAAACCCGCTGCCTACTTCAACGATTACGCCGGCGTCGTTTCCAAGGAAGCGGCTCAACATTTTAACGAGCAGCTCGCTCAATTCGAGCACGAAACTTCCGATCAGGTCGTGGTCGCGGTTTTTCCGAAAATGCAGAGCGACTCCGACATTGCAGATTACACCCAGCGCGTGGCGCAGGCGTGGGGCGTCGGCCAAAAGGAGCGGCGCAATGGCGTGGTGCTCTTTGTGTTCATCCAGGATCGCAAAATGTTTATCCAGGTGGGCTACGGCTTGGAGGGCGCGCTGCCGGACGCGACGGCGTTCGACATCACCGAGTACCACATCAAACCGCTCTTTCGGAACGGCAATTACGAGGCCGGGCTTGCGGCCGGGATCGATCTGATCTGTAAAGCAGCCCGTGGTGAGTACAAGGGAACAGGAAAAACGGTCGCCGAACGGCACCCGCGTAGCGGCGGAAGTGCTTCCGGCCTTTTGCCGTTCCTCATCTTTGTCATTGTGCTGATCATTATTTCGCGAATCATGCGCAGACTCGGCGGTTACGGCTATTCATCTGGACGCGGCGGTCCGGTATTTTTGCCGATGGGTGGCGGCGGCTGGTCGTCAGGCGGAGGTGGTGGGGGATTCAGCGGCTTCAGCGGCGGTGGCGGCAGTTTTGGCGGCGGCGGTGCAGGATCGAGCTGGTGACGAAAATGCGGACGCGAGAATTCCTCAGCAAACTCGAACACGACCGAATCGTTCACGCGATTCGCGAAGCGGAATCCAAAACGTCCGGCGAGATTCGCGTTTTTATTCAGCGCGGCAAATTGAATGGCAATCCATTGCTCGCTGCGCAAAGAAAGTTTCATCGCCTGCGCATGCACAACACACGCCATCGCAATGCAGTGCTGATTTTCGTGGCGCCGCGCGCGCACAGGTTTGCCGTCGTCGGTGACAAAGCGATTCACGAAAAATGCGGGGACGAGTTCTGGCAGCGCGTCGTGGATGAGATGCGCGCCCATTTTCAAAACGAAAAATTCAGCCACGCGCTGGTCGAAACGATTCAGGAGATCGGGAAGGTGCTGGCGAGCCATTTTCCGAAGACGGCGACGAACAGAAACGAATTACCGGACGAAATTGCTGGAGAGTGAGGAGTTGAATTGTTGAGCGCGATTTGCCCAAAGGTGGATCGTCTTGTCCTCAAGACGATGGCTTCCGCCGAAGGCCAATATTCCAGTCCCGGCGCGTTTCATATGGACGCAAGATTCCAGGCGGCAGCGCCGCAATGGCCAACGCGTTGAGGACAACGCGTTCCACCTCAAAACCCCTTGCAAAATCACAGATTTAGTCTTTATTCCAATCCTCCGCAGCGAGTTTTTGAAATTACGCCGTTGGTCCCTGGGTCTCCGTCACTGGATGTGAGGTCGCACTCGCCAGGGGAAACCCGGCGAAGAACTATGGAGCAATGGAGTATTGGAGTGATGGAGTAACGGACGAGGTGTCTTTGCTCATTACTCCAATACTCCACGACTCCATCACTCCAGAAAAAGATTATGCCAATCCGTTACGGTCGTTTTGAAATGCCGAAGACTCTCGTAAAGGACGAGAGCACGGCTACTGATACCTACGCCAAATTCACCGCCGAACCGTTCGAAGCCGGCTACGGACACACCGTTGGGAACTCCCTTCGGCGTGTTCTGCTTTCTTCGCTCGAAGGCGCGGCCATCACCGCCGCGAAAATCACAGGCGCGCAGCACGAGTTTGCCACGCTACCTGGTGTGGTCGAAGACGTGACCGACATCGTCCTCAACCTTAAGAAAGTGAAATTCAAAGTGGACGGCCAGGATCACGAGCCAAAAAAACTTTCGCTAACCGTGAACAAGGAAGGCGAAGTGACCGCAGGCGACATCCAGGCCATTCAGGGCTTTGAAGTGCTAAACCCGAAGCAACTGATCTGCACTCTCGACAAGAAACACAAATTCGATGCCGAACTCGATGTGCGCGTTGGCCGCGGCTTTGCCACCGGCGAGGAAAACAAGCGTCCGGATCAGCCCATCGGTATTATCCCGATCGATTCAATTTTTTCGCCGGTCACGCGCGTGAAGTATGCGGTTGAAAACACGCGTGTCGGTCAGCGCACCGATTACGACAAGCTCATTCTCGAAATTTGGACCGACGGGCGTTTGACGACGGATGACGCACTGCTCCAGGCATCCGCGATTCTGCGGCATCACCTCGATGTGTTTGTGCACTACAACGAGGAAGTGATCGAATTCGATCAGACGCCGGCTGGCGTGAGCGAAGAAAATATCAAGCTAAAGAAGCTGCTCAATATGAGTGTGAACGAGATCGAGCTCAGCGTGCGCGCGGCAAATTGCTTGAATAACGCGAATATCACCACGGTCGGTCAACTGGCTCAAAAGACCGAGGCCGAGATGCTGAAGTATCGCAATTTCGGCAAGAAATCGCTAAACGAAATCAAGGACAAACTGCAACACCTTGGTTTGGGTCTGGGCTTGAAATTCGAGCCGGGCTTGATCGATGTGTCGGTAAGCGGCGATGGCGCTGCCCCGACCGGCGCACCGGTTGCCCGACAGTAGGCCTCCACAACAATCGCGTCCGCCGCGCCATGAGACACCAAAAGAAGACGATCAAGCTGGGCCGCACGGCTGAGCACCGCAAGGCGTTGCTGGCGAATCAGGTCTGCGCCTTGATTCAACATCAGCGAATCACGACGACGTTGGCCAAGGCCAAAGCGGTCCGTCCTCTCGCCGAAAGGATGGTGACGCTCGGCAAAAACGGATCGATTCACGCGCGCCGGACGGCGCTGGCGGTGTTGCGTCAGAAAACCGCGGTGAAAAAATTGTTCGACGACATCGCGCAAAGGTCGGCAGAACGGAACGGTGGTTACACACGCATCATCAAACTGGGCCCGCGCAAAAGCGATTCGGCCCGGATGGCGTTCATCGAGTGGGTGGATGCGGAGCAGGTGATCGAGGAAAAGCCGGCGAAGGAAAAGAAGGCGAGACGCAAAGAAGCGGAACCAAAGCCTCAGCAAAAAGCGCCGGAACCGGAGAAGCCTGAGCGAGAAGAGCCAAAAAAGGAAGCGCCCACTGCGAAAGAAGAGAAACCAGCCGCGCCGCTAGCCGAAGAGCCGAAGCCGAAAAAGCGACGCTGGTTCGGGCGAAAATCAGGCGAGGAAAAATAATTTCCGAGCCGGCTGCGTGTCAGCTTCCCAAAATATCCAAATCTGCCAAATCCTGCGGCCTGCCCACTGCGCGTTTGTTTCGGATCAATGCGTCTCTGCCTAGGATGAAGACGGGAACGCCGCCAAGTATTGCCGAGATTTTGCTGGCAAAGGCTTCATTGGTAGGCACGCCACTAGCTGGTAAGCAGATCGATTCGGTTCGGGGCGCGTCCAAGTTGGATCATCTGCTCAGGCTCCATGAAATCAGTTTCCTTAAAGCCGGAGCGCGCGAACCCGAACTGATTCAAAAGATCCACAAGCAGTCGCGCGTTGTCGGGCGTGGGCCGGACCAGAATATCCAAGTCCCCCGTATAACGCGGGCGGCCATGAAATGCCAGGCTCTGCGCACCTACGATCACGTATTCAACGCCGCGGGAATTTAACAATTCGAGAAACTCTCTCCAGTCTTTGCTCAGGGTCATGATTGAGGAGATCCACCAGAATCTGCAAACGTTCGTTACCTGTCAGTTTTTTGTAAAAATCGCGATCCGCTTTTTCAGCCTCACGGAAACTGCGAAATTTCTTTGCCCTCTTTTCCACGCCGAAAATATAAGCTTGGCAGTAACCCTTTCCGAGCGAATTTGATCGAGACCCAGATGACCCCGAATCCTTATTTGTTTATCGTCATTTTCGTCGGGGTGGCGCTCGCCTTTCCATTGGTCCCGCTCGCGCTGGCCTGGCTGTGGCGCCGATTTTTTCAGCCGCCAAAGCCCGGCGCGGAAAAAAATGCGATCTACGAGTGCGGGGTGGAATCCATAGGTGAAGCGCGCATTCAGTTCCAGTCGCAGTATTATCTCTACGCCATCATCTTTTTGATCTTCGACGTCGAGGCGGTTTTTCTTGTGCCATTTGCAGTGGCCTTCACCGGTTTGCCCGTCGGGGCATTCGTCGCGATCTTGGTTTTTCTCTTGCTCCTGATTGAAGGTCTCCTCTGGGCGTGGGGAAAGGGCTGCTTAAATTGGGCGCGGTAGCCGATTGGTTAAAAAGTTAAAAGGGTTACATTGTCGAAACGGGAGCGGGCGACGAGGGAAGCCGATTTAACGATTCAACTTTTTAACGTTTCACGGACATGAGCGAGATCGACGAAAAACTTCGCGCCGAACTTCAACGGCAAGGAGTCTGGGTGACTTCCATGCAGGAACTTTACAACTGGGGACGGAAGAACTCGATCTGGCCGCTGCAATTCGGGCTGGCTTGTTGTGCTATTGAAATGATCGCCACGGCAGCGTCGCGTTATGATATCGCGCGGTTTGGCGGCGAAATTTTCCGCCCCTCACCGCGGCAGGCGGATTTGATGATCGTTGCCGGGACGGTGACCAAAAAAATGGCGCCACAAATCGTGCGCCTCTACAACCAGATGGCCGATCCGAAATACGTCATCGCCATGGGGGCGTGCGCGATCTCCGGCGGGCCATTCAAACAAGGCTACAACGTGCTCAAAGGAATCGACCGCTACATCCCGGTGGATGTTTTCATTCCCGGTTGCCCGCCGCGGCCCGAAGCGCTGCTGCATGCGTTCATGGAACTGCAACGCAAGATCGACGAACAAAAATTGACCGGCGCACAAAAGGCGGGGCATCTCGATCCACATCAGCCGAGCGAGTTTCCGGTGCCAGCATTCGGCAAACATGACTTGGAGCCGCCCGCGAATCCCAACATATTTCGACCTCCTGTGATCGAAAGGCAAAGTTAAAAAAGTTACATGAGTTACAACGTTACAAAGACAAACAGCGCTTCATCTACTTTCGTCGAAAAATTCCAGACCTCCGGAGATCTCGAGGTTTACAAAGCCGCACGCGAGTTTCGCAAAGCAATTTATGCAGTCAGCCGACGTTTGCCAGACTTTGAAAAATATCAGTTGGGTCGGCAAATTCGACGCGCGTCGGCGTCACTGACGAATAACATGGCAGAAGGGCATGGGCGTTTTCACTACCCCGACCAAATACGTTTCTTTCTCCATTCTCGCGGTTCATTGGAGGAACTTGTTGATGATCTCAACGTCTGTTTAGACGAAAGCTATCTTCCCGGCAACGAGATAGAGAAACTGAAACAGCAAGCTGGCGGTGTGTTAGCGTTGATCCACGGCTATTTGCGGTATCTCCGAAGCTGTTCGGCCGTCGTTCGCGAAATCGACGAAGCAGATTCCGAACTTCTCAAGCTCGTCGAAGACCTGCCGCCGTTGTAACGATTGTAACCATGTAACTGTTGTAGCATGCAGTGGAATCGTTAGACCAAATCAAAGCCAGGATCGAAGCGGCGATACCCGGCGCAAAGATCGACATTGTGCAAAATGGGAGCCCATCGCAGCAGCATTCGTTGTTAATGGATAACGAACATGCACACGAGGTCGCACAATTTCTTCGGATTGATCCGGCGCTGCGCCTTGATTTTTGTTCAAACGTAACTGGAGTCGATTGGCTCGATCGCGTCGTGAAAAAAACAGTGAAAGTGAAGAAACTCGTCGAAGGCGAGGAAAAGGAGGTCGTTGAATCGACGGAGGAAAAAATTCCAGGCTATCTCGAAGCGGTTTATCACCTCTATTCGATGACACATAAACATGGTCCGTTGATTATTCGCATGCGCACGATGGACCGCGGAGACGGTGCGCGCTTGCCGTCGCTCACTCCGATTTGGCGCAGCGCGGAATTTCAGGAACGCGAGATTTTCGATCTGTACGGAATTCATTTCGAAGGGCACCCGGATCTGCGGCGGATTTTGATGTGGGATGAATTCGAAGATCATCCCATGCGCAAGGATTATCGCGAGCCGGACGATTACGAATGGGAACCGACGCCGCACGACGATGTGCTTGCCAGAGCGAAGCAGCATTATCCGCCGCGGCCGGAGCTAGATGGGGCGGAAAAAATCACGGCACAGCCGTGAAGAGTTACATGGTTACAAGAGTTACAACGTTACAAAGGATTCTCCGGATTTGCCTATGTAACGATGTAACCTTTGTAACTTTTTAACGCCGCAATCGTATGAGTGCGACGGTTCAAACACTCGAAGCAATGGAGCGGCCACCGGTGACCATGGCTTCGCGACTCGAAGGCGAGCTGCTCGAAGTGTCTATGGGGCCCCAGCATCCATCCACGCACGGCGTTTTCCGGATGAACGTCGCGCTCGAGGGCGAGATCGTGCGCAAGCTGAAACCGGTCTTTGGTTACCTCCATCGCAATCACGAAAAAATTGGCGAGAACACCAGCTATCTCGGATCGATGCCGTACACCGACCGGCTCGACTACTTCTGCTCGATGACCAACAACTGGGCCTATGCGCTCAGCGTGGAGAAACTTGCCGGAATCGAAGTTCCTGAGCGCGCGGAGTATCTGCGCGTCATTCTGGCGGAACTGACGCGGCTGCAAAATCATGCGTCGCTGCTCGGTTTCCTGCTCAACGACATGGGAGCTTGGGGCACACCGCTCATGTACGCGTTCCGCGAGCGCGAGAAAATTCTCGATCTGTTCGAATCGCTCTCCGGCTCGCGCATGATGTGCGACTACATGCGCTTCGGCGGTTGCCGCTGCGACACGCCGCCGGGATGGATGGAACAGGCAAAAAAAATTGTCGATCGCTTCCCGCGTTTCATCGACGAGCTGGAACAATTGGTCGTCGGAAACGAAGTGGTGATTGGCCGTACACAAAACGTCGGCGTGTTATCGCCTGAGCTCGCGATTAATGCCGGTATCACCGGGCCGATGCTGCGGTCCTGCGGGGTAAACTACGACATACGCAAAGTGGACGGGTTCGGCTTTTACCCGCGTTTCAAGTTCCGCATTCCGTTAGGCGAACACGGTGACACTTACGATCGCCTTATGATCCGCGTGCTGGAAATGCGCGAGAGCTTGTCAATCTTGCAACAAGCGTTCGCGCAAATTCAGCCGGGACCAATCATGAATCCGAAAGTGAAAATTCGCGCGTTCCGCCCGCCGGTCGGCGAAGCATATGGGCGGATCGAAAGTCCGAAAGGCGAGCTCGCTTTTTATCTGATCAGCGACGGTGGCCCAAATCCATACCGCTATCGTGTGCGCCCGCCGAGTTTCATCAACCTAACTGTACTGGAAGACCTGTGCCTCGGCCATACCGTCGCAGACGTAATGGTAATTCTCGGCAGCGTCGATATCGTGATGGGCGAAGTAGATCGATGATCGGCACAGGGATACTCAAGGGAATGGCCGTTACGGCGCGGAACTTTGTCGGGAGTTATTTCGACAAGGAACGGCTGATCACGGTGCAATATCCAGAGGAGCGGAATCCGCTGCCGGAGAACTACCGCAACTTTCCGTTTCTCATTTACGACGGCGACGATCCGCACGTCGGCCTGCGCTGCGTGGCGTGCAAGATTTGCGAGAAAGAATGTCCGCCGCAGTGCATCTACATCGTCAAGAGCGACGACAAAAAGCCCGATTACATGGGAAAACCGCAGTTCTATCCGAAGGTGTTCGACATCGACATCTCGGTTTGCATGAGCTGCCAGATCTGCGTCGAGGTCTGTCCGTTCGAAGCGATCAAGATGGACAAGGAATTTGAACTGAGTAAGCGCGAACGGTTCGATCATCTGCTCCAGCGAAAGGAAGAGTTGTCGAAGCCGAACGAATATTATCGCAAAATCTGTCCGACCGATGCGGCCGAAGTCGATGCAAAACTCGCCTCGGCAGCCGAAGCCGCTGCGAAAAAGAAAGCT
>QHOF01000062.1:10342-10872 GCA_003219335.1 Verrucomicrobiota bacterium
CGTCTCGCGTGTTGGCGAGCGCGTCCTCGCGATCGCGAACTTTCCTCCTGTGTCCATATACAGAATTGGCTGGCAAGCGTTCGGGAAGATTGTTTCGACGCGACGCCGAAACCAAAACGCCACAGCGACCGCTACCCAACCCCCGCGTGGATTATGCAGACTCCAGCGCACCGAGAGAGTTTGCAATCGCAAATCGAAAATTTAGAATCAGAAATCCAATTGCCAGGGTGGCGGAATTGGCAGACGCGCCAGACTTAGGATCTGGTGGAGAAATCCGTAGGGGTTCGAGTCCCCTCCCTGGCACTTCAACAACGCAAAACCATCTGTTATGTCTATGACGCAGATCGTCCGAGTCCATGGCCGCCAGGTCATCGATTCCCGCGGCAACCCAACTGTCGAAGCCGTAGTCACGCTCGCCGGAGGCAGCATCGGCAGCGCCATCGTTCCGAGCGGCGCGAGCACTGGAGAGCACGAGGCGTGGGAGCTGCGCGATGGAGTAAAGCAGCGCTTCCTCGGGCGCGGCGTTACCA
>QHOF01000524.1 GCA_003219335.1 Verrucomicrobiota bacterium
CGGATAGTTTCGTACGTTGTTCCTCCGGCAAAGGGCGGCTGACCTGTCAGCAATTGATAAAGTACGGCGCCAAGTCCGTAAACATCTGTAGCACTGCCGACGGCCGCGTTGTTTCCCACTGCCTGTTCTGGCGCCATGTAACTGGGCGTGCCCAAAACGTCCAGCGTGTGCGTCACGCTGCTTTCCGTCTCGACCAATCTCGCAAGACCGAAATCGGTCAGATGCGGTTCGCCTTTTGCATCGAGCAGGATGTTCCCTGGTTTGATGTCTCGATGCAGAATTCCGTGTTCATGCGCGTAATGCACCGTGCGCGCCAACTTAACAATCAATTCCACTGCCGGCCGGATCGGCATCGGTTCACGCTCGAGGATTGCATCGAGTTGGCCGCCTTCGACCAGGCCCATGCTGAAGTAGCAAGCACCATCGCGCTCGCCGACTTCATAAATTGGAACGATGCAGGGATGGTTCAGCCTGGCGGCCGCTTCCGCTTCGCGACGGAATCGTTTCACGTGCGGCTCCGGACCTAGGGCGATCACCTTCAGTGCAACGATGCGATTAAGACTTTTTTGCCGGGCACGATAGACCACGCCCTGGCTGCCCTGACCGATTTCTTCCAGCAGCACGTAATCACCGAACTCGACCGGCGCACCGTTATCACCTGGGGTTAATTGATCAGAGCGCCGCGGCGTCTTACCGAGATCGGCATCGTCGTCCGCGACCGCCGAGCGTAAGAGACAGTTGATGCAAATCTCATCTGCGTCATCGCTAGGACTGAGTCGCGAACCGCATTGCGCGCAGACTGATTGCGTAGCTTTTGATTCAACACTCTGGCTTTTGTTCACGCGGCTTCGGCTAAAACATTGCAAAGATAACGCAGCTCTTCATCGATCTCGTGCGGGGCCGAAACCGTGCGAGCAATCTCGCGCCGCACAATTTCGCGATAGCGCTGGCGCAGTCTATGCACATGCGTCTTTACTGTCGCTCTCGGAAGGCCGGTGCGCGCGGATGCCTCATCGTAAGATGGAATGACGCTGCCGCCGGTGAGAAAGTTCTTTAGTTGTTCGAAAAGTTTGAGCTTGCCTTCGGCCCGCAATTCTTCGCGTAAAGAATTGAGCGCGCCGGCGGTGAGTCGTTTCGCCCAGCGCAACTCGAATAAACGCTCCGCCGTTGAATCGGGCGCGCTGGATGGATCGTAAAACGCTTCCGCTGTTTGCTGATCAAGTGACACGAATTGGTAGTCGCCGCCGCGCCGGATTGCCTGGTCCCGGTCCCAATTGTCCGACAGGAAGTTTTTTACCGATGCGAGCAGGAAAGAGCGGAATTTCCCATGAAGCCGGTCCGCGCGCGCGTAGGCTTTGCTTCGCAAAAAGAATGTGAAAAATGATTGGGTCAGATCTTGCGCATCAGCAGGGCTGTAACCGCGGCGGCGGATAAAACTGTAGATTGGCGGCCAATACATTTCGCATAGTTTTGCAAGAGCGTCTGCCGCCTCGGGTAGGTTCGTGAGAGCGGACTGCGCGATGATGCTCCAGTGCGTCGTGGCAAAGCTCGCGCCGCCTTCCTGGAGCGTTCCAGGCGTTCCTTTCACGCCCCGAGCATACAAATCAGACTCATCTGTGACAAAGGAAAAACGGGGTAGTTGTCCTGCGGATCGAATTCTGATTTCTGGGTAGCGCATGCGTCTCGCGTGCTAGTTTCGGCGTCGCGCCGAAACAATCTTTCCTTAAGATAAAAATTCTCGCTGTTGCAAAGCGCGAAAGAAAAGTTCACGATGGCGCGACGCCATCGCCAACACGCGGGACGCGTACGCTCCCCAGACGCGCGTGTTCCTTTCGGGGGAGTTCACTGCGCGCATTCTTCGAAGGCAGCGGGTTCACCACGCAGATGGGCAAGAACTTCGCCGGCGAAATGGAGCGAGCCAGTGATCAAAATTGAATTTGGTTTGGCATGCGCAAGCGCCAGCGCTTCATCAACCGATGAAACGACGGAGCAGGGGAGTGGTGGAGTGATAGCAGATACCACTTTTGCCAAATCCTCCGGCAGAGCAGCCCGTTCGCTGCGAATTTTTGGCAGCAGAACTGAGTCAGCAATCGGCGCGAGCGCTTCACCGATGCCGCGCAAATTTTTGTCGGAGAGAACAGCGAGGATTAGCGTCGCCTTCTGTTCGCCAAAAAATTCGCACCATGTGTCCGCGAGCGCGCGCGCCGCAGCGGGGTTATGCGCGCCATCAATAATTGTGCGCTCATCCCATCGCTGAAAACGGGCGGGAAAATCAATTGCGCCAAGTCCGCGAACGATTGAAGCGTGATCAATCTCGATCTTTGTCGCGCGCAGCGCGGCAACTGCCAGCGCAGCATTCCACTTTTGATGCGATCCCGGAAGCGTCACCGGGGTGTCCTCATATGGCTTTGTTACAAATTCGACCGGCGCTTCGCAGGCGGCAGCGCGCGTGCGAATAACCTTTTCGGCTTCGGGTGGCTGCGGAGCAGAAACAACGGGGACGCGCGATTTAATAATGCCTGCTTTTTCACCTGCGATTTCAGCAAGCGTGT